>JAYEJU010000033.1 GCA_034660655.1 Patescibacteria group bacterium
TGTTTGCCACAGGTAAAGTTCCGGGCTGGCCAGTGCAAATTTCGCAAATAGTAGAATTAGGCGGCTGGTTTTCACCGTCATTTGAACAAGCGCAAAACATTTTAGACTTTGTTTTCAACTGCGCGTGGATTTCCATTCCAATAATAATATCGTATTTCATAAAGTTAAAATTTATATTTTGAGATTATCATATTAAAAAAACATTGGCAACAATCTTTGCAAAAATTAAACTTCTATAAATTTTTTATTATTTTTGCTTTTATTCCAATATTTTATTTTTACTTTATTTAATTTCTTAGCTTCTCTTGAATATTTTTTAATTAACTTGGCGGTTTTAAATAAAATTTCTTTTTTTTCAACTTCAGAACATTTTTTTATTTTAATCAACGCTGTTGGACCTAAGATTTTATCCAATTCAATTAAGATATTACTTTTTAGTGCTAAATGTTTTAATTTTAAATTTTCTTGATAATTCCTTCCTATTATAATAGTAAAGCCATCTTTATAAAAATGTCTGCCAATTTTTAAAAGCTCAATATCGTTTTTGCTAATATTTTTTTTAAAGCTAAATAGTTTTTTTAATCGTTTGCTAAAATTCAGATCAGTTAAAATACATCCGCCTGCTGGCGAAGGATATTTTTTAATGTTGAACTTTTTTGCCAAAAATATTTGCTGTTTTCTTGATTTTCCAGAAATATTCAACGATTTTTCTCTATCAATTAAACTTTCTTTTTCAAAAATAGTTTTTTCTAATATTCGCGCTGACAATGGTCTGAAAATTTTGTTTCGCAATCCTGTTTTTTTATCCATCAATTTAAAACAGTCCATTCTTTGACTCATCATTCTTTGACCAACTATTTCGCCTGTTGATATAAAATCAAATTTTTCTTTTAGTAAAATTTTTTTTGCCTGTTTCAGCATCAAGAGATGGCAATCAAGACAGGGATTAATTGTTTTGCCATATCCGAATTTTGGATTTCTAACAATTCGCAAATGCTCGCGCGAGATGTCAATAATCTTAATTTTTTTATTTAAAATTTTAGCTGATTTTTTTGCTTGTTTTGCGTTAAAGAAAAAACTCGTGAAAGTTAAAAGTTTTGCTTTGATTTTTTGCTGTTCTAAAATTTTTAAAGCAAGCATTGAATCCAGTCCGCCTGAAAAAAGAAGAATTGTTTTTAATTGTTTTTGTTTTGCCATATTCTAATATTATCAGATTATATTTTCATTGCAATAAAATTTTATATATTCAATACTGCTTATTTTTTATTTTTAAAATATCAATTGTTGTAAAAAAAGCGCGGTCGCATATATTTTACAACAATCTTAAATTTGGTTTTCGTAAATTTAAGAGTTGACAAACTTATGCGGTCGCACATTTTTGTCAACTTTTTTATTTTTTGTATTTCTGTATTATTATTTATATATTTTTAACTGTTGTAAAAAACGCGCGGTCGCATATATTTTACAACAATTAATATAATTTTATTTTGTAAATACCCTGCGACAAAAACCGCAGGGTATTTTACTTATAAAATACTAAAACTTAAAAATGCTTTTTTTGTTTTTTATAACTTATCCTATTTTTTCCACTTTTTATCCACAAGTTATCAACACTCTTTTTTAAAGACTTGCGTTGAAATAAAATAAGGTATATCATATTTATAAAATGCGATAAATTTTTCTATATATCAAAATTATATATGGATAACAAACAACTTTGGCAAGCAATTTTAGGCGAAATGGAACTTTTAGTAAGTAAACCAAACTTTATTACATGGTTTAAACAAACCTATATTTATTCTTTTGAAAATAATTTATTAACTATAGCTGTTCCTAACGCTTTTAGCCAAGATTGGTTTGAAAGAAAATACCACGCGCAAATGTCTAAGGCTATAGAGAATATTACCGACGACCATAATATAAAAATAATATATAAAATAATTACAAAAAACCAATCCTGCGTAAAAAAAGAAAATCAATTTACCAAAAAAAATAAAACATATTCAGTTAATACGGAAGCAAAACCTACGGATGGATTAAATTCTAAATATACTTTTAGTAATTTTATTATAGGAAAAGGCAATGAACTTGCCCATGCCGCCTCAAAATCAATTGTAAAAAAACCAGGAGAAACTTACAACCCCTTATTTATTTACGGCGGGGTCGGACTTGGAAAAACGCATTTAATGCAAGCGATTGGCAATGAAATTACAAAAAAATACTCGTCAAAGAAAGCGCTTTATATACCTTGCGAAAAATTTGTTAATGATTTTATTAATGCTCTTTCAGTAAATAATGTTGATGATTTTAAAAATATATTTAGAAATATAGATCTTTTGTTGATTGACGACATACAGTTTCTTAGCGGAAAAGAACAAACACAAGAGGCATTTTTTCACACTTTTAATGAACTGCATCATGCTAATAAGCAGATTGTATTAACCTCTGATCGCCCGCCAAAAGCGATTGCAACGTTAGAAGACCGAATGATCTCGCGTTTTGAATGGGGAATGATTGCTGATATTTCAGCGCCTGACCTGGAAACTCGCAGCGCGATATTAAAATATAAAGCAAAAGAAAAAAACTTCAGAATGGATACTGAAACAATTGGCTTATTAGCTGAAAATATTAAAAATAACGTAAGAGAGCTAGAAGGAGCACTTAATAAGCTTATTGCTTATCATCAAATAGAAAATATTAAGCCAACAACAGAAAGTGTTCAGCGTATTTTAAGCAATCTTACAAAAATACCAAGAAAAAACCCTGTTAATATTAAAACTTTAATAAATTTAGTAAGCGAATTCTATAATATTTCAAATAAAGATTTATTAGGCGCCTGCAGAAAAAAAAATTTAGTTGTTCCGCGTCAAATAACAATGTATTTAATGAGAGAGGAAATAAAAAGCTCTTACCCGTCAATTGGGAACGAAATAGGCGGACGCGATCATACAACAGTAATTCATGGTTGTGAAAAAATAGAAAAACAATTAAAAACAGATGAAACATTAAAACAAGACATAGAAATACTCACAGAAAAACTTTATAACAGCTCCATATAAGTCCATGTTGATAACCTGTTGATAACTTGTGTATATAATACTATTCTTTTTGGGATAACCCTGTGTAAAAACAGTTTATAAGCTTGCTAAAAAATCTGATTAAA
Source organism: Patescibacteria group bacterium (assembly GCA_034660655.1). Lineage (NCBI taxonomy): Bacteria > Patescibacteria group bacterium. The sequence goes on from JAYEJU010000033.1 coordinate 3,164, forward strand.
CTTTTCCACTTTTTATCCACAGTCTTATCACCCGCTTATATACACAGATTTCAACAATAAAAATCGCTTAGATTAAACAAAAATAGCTATTTTAAAAAGTTATAAACATTATTATTATTACTATTAATTTATATATAATATATTAAATATAATAATATATACTTAAATAAAAAATATATGAAAATAATTTGCACCCAAGAAAATTTAAATAAAGGTTTATCAATAATTAGCAACATAACAGGAAAAAATCCTAATCTTCCTATTTTAAATAATATATTAATTAAAGCTAAAGATAATACAATTACATTATCAGCGACAAATTTAGAAATAGGGATAAATTGTGTGATTAGAGGTAAAATTGAAAAAGATGGAAGATTTACTATTCCAGCTAGGGCTTTTTCAGATTATGTAAATTTAATGGGAAAAGAGCAAATTACACTTGAATTAAAAGATAACAAATTAAAAATATCAAATATTAATTGCAAATCAAAATTCAAAGGAGATATAGCGGATGATTTCCCTGCAATTCCAAAAATTAAGAAGCAAAGCAAATATAGTATTGAGTTAGAAAACATAAGATCAGCTATTTCTAATGTTATTTTTGCTTCAACAGTGATAAGTTCAAGGCCTGAAATAAGCGGAATACTTTTTGATTTTAACGGTGATAACAAACAATTAACTTTAGCGGCGACTGACAGCTATAGATTGGCTGAAAAAAAGGTAAAATTAAAAGATATTAGCGGAAAAAACGAAAAAATCATTATTCCTATTAGAACATTGCAGGAAGTCGTAAGAATTGTTGGCTTGATAAAAGACTCTGAACAGGAAGATAAAAAGCAAAAAGAAATAAATATCTATTTATCAGGAGATGGGCAAGTCTTATTCTCTTTTCCTGACCCTAATATAGGCACTGAGGATAGCGTAGAGCTTGTTTCAAGGGTTATTGAGGGGAATTACCCAGAATATCAGGAAATCATCCCTAAGAGCCATAATACGAAGATTATTGTTGAAAAAAATGATTTAATAAAAGTTGTAAAAGCAAGTAGTCTTTTTACTGAAAGCGGAGTAAACAGTATAAAATTAGAATTTTTTAGCAAGAATAATGAAATGACTATTTTTTCAGCCAATTCCCAAACAGGGGAAAATTTGTCAAAATTACAGGCAAAAATAGAAGGCGAAGATAGCAATATAACGCTTAATTACCGATATTTATTAGATGGATTGCAAAATATTGGCGGTGATATAGCTGTTTTAGAGGTTATTAACAAAGATGTTCCTTGCGCGTTAAAGCCGATAGACAAAGATGACTATATTTACATAATAATGCCGATACGGTTGTAGATATTTTTTAGATACACTGTTTGTGCTATCTAATGAATTAAGTAATGAAATAAAGAGAATAAGATATCTATAAAATTTTCAATTTTCAATTTTTAAACCATTATTTTTGATTGATTTTAATCAAAAAGTGGCCTAATAGTTGAAAAGCGTTGTAATAAGCGGAAAATCAAAAATGATTTTCCGCTTATAAAATATTTTATGTTTCGTATAATATGCAGAATTTTGTATATTATATGAAAATAATTCGCGTAAAAACCAGCTATATTCAATTTTGAAATTTTTAATTAAAATCACAAAACACGCATGAAAGCTTAAAAAATGATTAAATTTATATGTTATGAAGACAATTATCTTTGATTTTGACGGCGTAATTCACAACACATTTGAATTAGCTTATAACATAAATGTCAAAGTTTTAGGCAAAAATTTAACCAAAGAAGAATATAAGGATTTTTTTAATGGAAATATTTTTAAAAGAGAGGAAATGAATAAAAAAAATGTTGAAAAATTTTTTAAAATGCAAAATAAAGCGTTCAAATATTTAAAACTTGAAAAAAATATAAAAAAGATTTTAAAAAAATTGTCTAAAAAATACACTTTGTTTATTATTTCATCTAATCAAGAGTCAGCATTGAACACTTATTTTCAAAATAACAAATTTGTCCATATTTTTAAAGAAATATTAGGCGCTGAAACACATAAATCCAAGGTTGAAAAATTTAAATATTTATTTAAAAAATACAATTTAAAAGTTGACGGGTCTGTTTTTATCACAGACACTTTAGGAGATATACTTGAAGGACATAAGTTTGGTATTAGGACTATTGCGGTAGATTTTGGATTTCATGACAGGGAAAGGCTTAAAAAAGGAAAACCGTTCAAAATAGTTTCAAATTTTGATGAAATGTTAAAAATAATAGAAAATACGCGAGAGTAATTTATATAAAATAAGTTATTTAAAATTTAATTTTTTTATGTAATCAAACAATTAAGGTTTAAAAAGTTTTTATAATACGCAAAATTTACATATTATCAGAAAAATAAATAAAATATTAAATTTTTAAAAGTTAAAAAAATAAAAAAGGAGGTTGTATATTATGAACAAAAAAGAAGAAGAACGTGATATTTTAATGCGTTTTAAAGAACAGAAGGAGGTTAGCAGCGAAAAAGAATATAAAGTTCTCAAACCTTACGCAATAAATGGTATAATAAAATTTGGTTTTAGATTTAAAACAATAAATGTTTTAGCGTCTCTTACCACAAGAGGGAAAGACTTGTTGGGCATAAAATAAAAATCAACATGGTTACTATAAGCGAATAATTTTATTTTTTTAAATTTATTCGCTTTTTTTATACAACATAAAAACAATGTTTCACGTGAAACATTGTTTTTATGTTGTATATTAGATTGTTAATATGTTAAAATGTTATATTGCTAAAGTGTTAGTGTGTTTATGTGCTAAAGCGAGGCTATTTTACCCAATGTTTTTGTTTAATCTCCTTGTTTTCTTCTTCTTTCCTTTCTTCTATCTTCAGTTTTGCCTTTAATCGCAAATTTTTTAATTCTAATTTATAAAGCTGTTTTGCTTGTTTTTTAAGATAAATTTTTTTATTATTCTGCGGATTTTCAATAACTTCTGCTAATAAACAGTCTAAAATAGCCCCGATTTTTGGTCCCGACTCTATATTTAACTCCTTTATTAAGTCATTTCCGTTTATTTTAATCATTTTTACGGAAATAGGATCTTTACTAACTTTATCAATTAAATACTCTAAATGACGCAGTTTATACGGTTTTGCCTTTGGAACCCCTGATCCTAATCGGTCTGCAATGCGCAAATCCATTAAATCTTTCATATTTTCTATTCCAACTTTTTTAACTAATCGTCTTACGCCTGCCTCTGAAACTTCATCAACATTATAGTAAAACATATGATTTTTAACTAAATTACTTACCTTTTCAATATCTTCGTTGGAAAATGCCATTCTTTTCATTATTTTCGCGCTAATTTTAGCTCCAACTATGTCGTGATTATAAAAGGTAGCATTTCCCCCAGAACCTCTTTTTGTTTGCGGTTTGGCAATATCATGAAATAAAGACGCTAATCTAACGCGATAATCTTTACTTGGACAATGTTTCAGCGATAAAATAAGATGTTGAAAAATTGTGTAAATATGGTGTTTGTTTTGGCTAACACCGACTCCAATTTCTAATTCAGGAATGATATAGCGTAAAAGTCCTAAATCCTTTAATAAAGTTATGCCTAAATCTGGGTGATCTGACTTTAAAATTCCAATAAGTTCGTCTTTTATCCGTTCATTAGCGACTTTTTTAATTAAATTAGCGTTTTTTTGGATAGCTTTAAATGTTTTTGGCTCTATTTTAAAATTTAAAGCAACAGCAAACCGAACAGCTCTTATCATTCTTAGCGCGTCTTCTGAAAATCTATCATTTGGATTGCCAACTGCTCTGATTACGCCGTCTTTAAGGTCTTTTTTTCCATCAAAAAGATCAATTATACTTTCTTTTTTGTTTTTTGTTGAATTTTTAAGACTCAAAGCTAACGAATTTATTGTAAAATCGCGCCTTGAAAGGTCATTTTCAATTTTGTTAGTAAATTTTACTTCATCAGGACGCCTTTTATCACTGTATTTTGACTCAATTCTATAGGTTGTAATTTCTATTACATCAATAGTTTTGTTTTTTTCTTTGATTTTTACACCAACTGTGCCAAAATCGTTTTCATAAACGCTATCTGGAAATATTTTTAGGATTTCTTTTGGTTTGGCGTTTGTTGTTATATCCCAGTCTTTTGGTCCGTCAACTGGTGGATTTTGCGTTAACAGATCTCGCACGCATCCGCCAACAATATAGGCCTCAAATCCAGCTTTTTCTATATTTTTTACTGTATTTTGGATATATTTTGGTATTTTCATAAAAAAAACACTAAATTTAATTAATATTATACACTAAATTGTAAGATATACTAGCGTTATTTACGCTTTTTGAAAATTTTTTTTGGTTGTCATTCCGGAAAGTATAATTTCTCGACGAGCTTGCGAGTCGTAAGAAATTAACTTATCCGGAATCTACGTTATATATAACCACAAATCAATTGAAGTTATAGATTCTGGATAAATGATTTTCTAAAAGCTCGCAGACTCGCTTAGGAAATCTATTTTCCGGAATGACAAAAAGTGTAAACAAGGCTCTTGATTCTTACAACTAAATATACTAATCAAATGAATAATGTTTCACGTGAAACATTGATCACATAAACACTTTAACGTTTTTATTAAAATATTAAAATATATTTGGTAATGTTTCACATGAAACATTTATAAATTTATTATAACGGACTTTTTATATTTTTCAAGTTTATTTTAGTATTTTTAGCATAAATCTGGGTTGTTCTTATATTTTTATGCCCCAAAAGTTTTTGAACATAACATATATCTATTCCATTTTCCAATAAATGTGTGGCAAAACTGTGGCGAAGCGAATGAAAATTGGATTTTTTTCTAATTTTAGCCTTTTTTAAAGAATTTTCAAAAATTTTTTGCACTGAACGAGCAGAAAATTGTTTGTTTGTTCTGTTTAAAAATAGAAAATCATTTTTTTTCTTATTTTTTGTTAAATTTTGCAGATTTTGTTTTAATTTTTCTGAAAAAATAGTAAATCTATTATTTTTGTTGTTTGGATTTTTAATATGAATAAAAAGTTTATTGAAATCAATATTTTTTAATTTTAAATTAACAATTTCACTTACGCTTAAACCGGAACTGTAAGACAAAGACAAAATAAGCTTGTGTTGCGCGTTTTTAGCGCTGTTTATGATTTTTTCTATTTCTTTCTTCAACAGAATAACAGGCGGTTTATTTTGTTTTTTAGCGTATTTAACCTTAATTTTGTCTGATTCTTTTAAAATTTCTTTGTAAAAAAATTTAATCGCGTTAATAGATAAATTAATTGTTTGTGAAGACAGTTTTCTTTTTTGTAATGATTTTAAATAAGATTTTATTATTTTTTCATTTGTATCCTTTTTATTATTTTTAGCAAATTCTAAATATTTTTCAATGCAATACAAATAACTTTTAATGGTATCAGGACTATATTTTTTTGATTTTAATCTGTTTTTAGTTTTTTTTAATAAATTTTGCATATTTAAAAAAAATTGTTATACTAAAATGTAGGATATACTAGCGTTGTTTACATTTTTTGTCATTCTAGAAAATAGATTTTCTAAGCGAGTCTGCGAGCTTTTAGAAAATCATTTATCCGGAATCCAGAACTGCAATTGATTTATGGTTATATATAGCGTAGATTCCGAATAAGTTAATTTCTTACGACTCGCAAGCTCGTCGAGAAATTATACTTTTCGGAATGACAACCAAGAAGAATTTTTCAAAAAGTGTAAACAACGCTAGTATATCTTACAACTAATAATATAAGATTTTATAGATTGTTTTGGCTAAAAGCATTATATCATAATTCGTATAATATGCAAATTTTTGTATATTATACGATAATTAGTTTGCATAATAACCAGTTAGGCGACATACTTTTTGAGAAATTACTCGATAAATTTAAAAACTTTTATTTCTTTTTTCTGAATATGAATAATCAGTCAACAAACAAAATTATAGTTCGTGTACAAACGGCTGATGAAGAATTTGAATACTTAATGAAAGTCTTGAACAAAATGGACTTTTATAATCAACATGGTTACAAAATCCCAATTCCAGATCATCCATTTTTTTTGAATATTTCCAATAATCTTGGTTTGATAGAATCTTTAGATGCTGGGGAAGCAAGAGGCATTTTTAAAAAAGAGGTTTATAATCCAAGTTTTTTTGAAAATGGAATAAAGACTGTAAACAAAAATATTGAGTTGGTTGAAAAGGCTGTTAAAAAAATGGAAAAGTGGAAGAATTGGAAATTCAAACTTTTTCCTAAATATGAGGTTAGATTAACATTATATGGTCCTGGTGGTTCATATGATTTCAATCATGGAAATATCATAATGAAAACTAAGAAAAATGGAGAATTTGGCAGAGTTCCATATCACACCATTGTTCATGAAATCATACATATTGGCATTGAAGAATCTATTGTAAAAAAGTTTGAATTAACACATGTTGAGAAAGAGGGATTAGTAGATTCAATTTGCGCGAACTATTTTGGTGACATGTTGATTGATTATAGGGTTCAAAACCTTGGGGAGAAAAAAGTTTTTGCTCTTATTGATAAAGATAATATTATGAAATTGCCTGAAATTATTAGAAAATACAAAAAGAAATAAAAGTTTAAGATGTGTAATTTCTCAAAAAATACGCTACGGGGACGTTGCACTTTCTCTTTGGCAACAAAATAATATAATAAGGAAGCCAAAAAGAACCATCGCCTAACACAGTATATCTGGCTCGCTCGTGCCCTCGCTCGACCCATATTTACCAAAAACTAATTGATTTTTAAAGGAATTTTGGCAAACATCAGATATACTGAAATGTTGTACAAAATAATGAAAAGTTTTATAATTTCTTTCAGAAATTAATTTGGGTCTATCTTTTAAATTTTTAATTCTAAAATTATGTTTCAAGGTGTAAAAAACGGGTGGCAATTAATAAAAGAATCAGTCAAAGTATTTAGTCGTTATCCAAAATTTATCATTCCGTTATTGATTACCTGGCTGGTTTACGCGCCGATTATCTTGTATTTGAAGTACTGGTTCGATTGGGATGCATATACTGGATCTCAGATTTTTCTAATTGTATTTGGAATAATTTTTGTTTTTGCCTTTTTGCTTTCATTTTCTTGCTCTATGTTGCTGGAGTTAATACAACAACTTGAGTCAGAAAAAAAAATGAGTGTTGCGAGTGCATTCAGATATACACTTACGCATAACACAATAAAAATATTGCCAGTAGTTTTCGTTTGGACAATTATTTGGTTTATTCTATTAGTGATTCAAGCACTATTATCAAAAAGCAAAAAGAGAGAAAAAGAATCATTTAGCGCTGAAAATGCGGCAAAAACATTGGCTGGCTATCAAAAGTTTTCGTTGTCCAAAGCTTTTTTTAGAGCATTAGAAAAAGGTGTTCGCATGGTTGTTTTCCTAATTCTTCCTGCAATAGCTTGGGAAAATTTGAGTTTCTGGAAATCTGTAAAAAAAGGTATTGCTGTTTTCAAATCTAATTTATCTGTATTCGTAACAGGTTTTGTTCTTACTGGCTTGGCTTCTGTTATTATCTCTTTGCCACCTGCCATTTTGTTTTATATTTCTGGCGAATTAGAAGTCTCTTTCCCCGACTGGGTTTGGGTGATAACAATAATTTACATCGTTTTTGCTTGGAGTTATTCCATTTACTTAGAGCAAATGTTTATGGCTGAACTATATTTATGGAATCATAAGTGGGAGAAAAAAGTTGCAAAGGCACAGGCTGAAAATAGACCGATTCCAACGCTGAACGACATTCCTAGACCATCAATTCTTGATGAGGTAAATGATCTTTTATAAAAATAAGGATAAAAATTTAAAAAATAGCCACAAATATTTTGCTATCGCAAAATTAAAACTTTTTATTACATCGTAACAGCATATCTGGTTACGGCTTTTTACAAAAGCCTCCACCCATATTTGCCTCCGCTACCTGCCTGCCGGCAGGCAGGCGCTACGGCAAACATCAGATATGCCGAAACGTTATACGCAATTCAAAAAATATTCTTCTAATATGAATAATGACGATAGGCTTTTAAAGGAGGAATACCTGCCTGTCGGCAGACAGGAATTTGATTTTTTCTAAAACAAAAGAGGGGGATAATAATGTGTTTTCTTCCGCTTCGCTTCAGAAAACGAATTTATTAAAATTACTCTTGACAAAATGGGGGGGGGTAATGATAAGATATCATCAGTTCTTTAACATCAAATCACAAGTCCTATTTCTTCATGTTGCTCTTTTGGTCAATAAAGTTAAATGAGAATCCATGATGGATTTTCAGCCAAAAAAGTAATTGAGAGATAATAGGCAAGAAAGGAGAAAAAGCCATGAAACGCGACTGGAGCAAGTTCAAAACAAAAGCGGTTGTTGCTTCGTCAGAGAAGCAAAATCGTGCCAACATGGGACGCCCTTGTTGTGGCGGTTCGTGCATCGGCGGCAATTGCAAAGCCGTTCCGAAAATCGCCAACATCTTCAAGTAGGCGAACCTCAACAGTGCCCCATAGCACAAATGCTCTGGGGCCTATTTTTCCAGAAAGGAGAACGAAGAGATGAAACAGATATTTATTCCAGAAAAAGTGGTTTTTCACATTGAATCCGATGGACAAGTAGGGACCATTCACGATCTGAAAAGTGGCAAAAGAGCATATGTTAATACTGACACGATCGAAGTTATTCAGTATCTGCTCAATGGATGTGCTCTTGATTCTTTCTTTCCTGCTGAAGAAATACCACGGAAAGAAAGGATAGGATTGATCCGTCAAAGCGAATCGGTTTTGCGTAATTTGGTGTTATCTGGACTTTTAGCTGAGGAGAGATTGAGTAAGCAAGGATTGATTAAGAAAGTAACGTCCAATCCGCCACTTAGGGTGGTTTTCGTTGAGTTGACTAAAAAATGCAATCTGCGGTGCGAACACTGCTATGTTCCAGATTGCAGTGTTTCTGAAGCAAAAGCGAATACCAACTCGACGACCTTTGATGATATCCGCGATTTAATTTCGCAAATCGACGAATTGGGTGTGATGGAACTCCAACTCACGGGAGGAGAACCGTTCATATTACCCCGCATTCTTGACATCATCAAGGAGGCGCAGAGTAGATTGATTCCTTGTTCGGTTTTTACCAACGGAACCTTGATGACCGAAAAAATTTTCCGATACATATCTGAAAATAATTATGGTTTGATTTTTTACATCAGCCTAGACGGTTATCAGGAAACTCACGATGCTTTTCGCAAACATCGTGGAGCGTTCCAAAAGACCGTTGCGACAATCAAACGACTGTTGCAAATAGGTTGTGACGTTAGAATCAATACTTCGATCGGGAGGCACAATATCGTGGAAATGCGCCAATTCATCGAATTTGTAAAAAATGAATTCGGTGTTTTGCACAGACTGGTTACCGTAGAACCGATTGGCCGAGCCAACGCTGAAATGACCATTTCCGCGGAGGAATTTGCGGATCTACTCCAAGAAAGCGGTAATACCTTTGAGTTTCTTGACAGCCATGACTCAATAGCGGATTGGATAATCCCCGCCTGTGGCATCGGTTCGTCAATGTTGTTCGTTGACGCATACGGCAACATATCGCTTTGTCCGACTTTGACACAGAGAGAAAATCCGGGATTCTTGGCCGGAAACATAGCACGTTCTTCTTTGAAAGACATCTGGGAAAATTCTCTGGTTTTCAAAAAAATCAGGGGGTTCCAGTGCAGAGAAGTGGAGCAATGTCATTTTCGCGAACTCTGCAAAGGAGGTTGCAGAAGTCGAGCTTATCTTGCTACCGGTGATGTTAATTCACCAGATCTCGCAATGTGCTTACTATACAATGCGAGATAAATTTAAGCCCAATTATTCTTGATTGGGCTTTATTTTTTGGTTTTAAAATGATAAAATTTATTTATGAATATGCCAAAAGTAAAATTTACCCACATTTCATTATCCAAAGAAGTTGACTGGATACACGGTTTTTTATTTCAAAATGAATGGGGTTGGGGTAAATATATAATCAGAAAACATCCTAAAATTAAAAAAGTTTTTTCTTTTAAGACGGAGGCGGAACAAATTAAGTTTTTAAGAAATTATACAATCCAATTTAAAAAAGACAATCAAAAACTAATAGAAAAAAATAAAATAAAATATCAAAGAGAATGGCAGAAAATTGAAAAAGATTTTTTCATTTTACTTTCAAGAATTATGCAAATTGATTGGCCTAAAAATAGGAAAATAATTAAATCAATGATTTCTGTTAATCCAATTTGTCCTCGTTTTTTAAATAATTGGAGTTTTTCTATTTTTTATAACTACAAAAAAATGTCTCACGCCATGGAAGTGATTATGCATGAATCCTGTCATTTTTTGTATTTTGAAAAATGGAAAAAATTATATCCAAAAGTTAACAATAAAAAATTTGAATCACCTCATATAGAATGGCATTTAAGTGAACTGATTGCTCCGATTATTTTAAACGACCAAAGAATAAAAAAAATATTGAAGCTAAAAGCTGTTTTTTATGAAGAACATAAAAAAATAAAAATAAACAATAAAACAGCTCCGGAATATTTTACTGAGTTTTATAATA
>JAYEJU010000034.1 GCA_034660655.1 Patescibacteria group bacterium
CGCTTAATAATTTCACTGTATAGCTCTTTATTTTCTTCGCGAATTATTTCAATTAATTTTTCATCGCTTAAATCAAACAGCTTCATATTAATATTAATACAATCCAAATCAAAAATTTATTTCAGTAGCAAGAATTTTTATCTTAAAATATCCTTAAAAGTATATTTTTTAATTTCGGTATTAGATAAACTAAAATCAAAAAATTCCTGCTCTGAAATTTTAGGATTAAAATATTTATTTATTACCTTTGCCACAAAACCATGAGTGATAATTATTATCTTAAAATATTTATTTTGTTTTTTAATTTCATCAAGACCGTAAAAAACTCTTTTTATTACTTCATTAATAGTTTCTCCGTTCGGCATTGCTTTATTAAAAATTCTAGTAATATTTTGTTTATATAAATCAAAATATCTATTTTTAGCTTCTTCTTTTGTTAACCCCTCATAAATGCCAACAGATCGTTCAATAAAATGATCGTCAATAATAATTTCACAATTATACTTTGATTTAATAAATTTCGCTGTTTCAATAGTTCGTTTTAAGGATGAACAGTAAATAACATCAAAATTTAAATTACTTGTTTTTTCAACAAGTTTCTTAGCTTGAGCGATTCCAGCTGAATTTAACGATATGTTTATCCTTCCTAAATATTTTTTATTTTTATTAAAATCAGTTTCGCCATGTCTAATTATATATAATTCAATCATATAATTTATTGTATAATAAAAAAATGAGGATGACAATTTTTTGCCATCCTCTTAAAATTAGTCATCCATCCAACGATACTGCTCTGGAAATGTCCAAAAAACCTTATTGACTAAAATTGAGTGAATTCTACGAGCCAAATCAGTTACGGAAAATTCCTTAGTATTAAGGATTGGATAAGGCAATTCTGCGGAAAAAACAATAAATTGCTCTATATTAATTAATTGGTTTTTAAGTTGGGCTATTTGTCCAACTATATCTTTTAAGCTAAATCCAAACTTTGCCCAAGAGATTAAAGCTTTTAAAATTTTTTTCTCAAAAATAAAAATCATTTTATTCAAAGTATCAAAATTTACCCGCTTATTAAAAGCTGATGCTTTTTTAATACCCCAAATTTGCCCCTGATAAGTTTTTTTAAGAAGATCAATCCATTCTACAGATACTGTTTTAAGAGACATATAAATAGCGGCTATGGACGGATTAACAAGATATTCATGGTAACCTTCAAAAGGATTATGCCAAATCAATCTATTTTCCGATACCATAATTTCTTGTATAGAAGTGCCATCAAAAATTCTTAAAGATTTTGATAAAGTCGGCATCAAGCCATAAGTCTCTAAAAAATTAATATCCTGTTCTAATGTTTCAATGGTCGTATATGGATTAAAGACCATAAATCCAGGAACAATATCAATGCCAACCTGCCGAAGTATATTGATTGACTGACAAATTGTCTGTAAAGATTCTCCCTTATGAAACAATCTCAATACATCAGGATTAACGCTTTCAATACCTATCAAAATCCGTTCAAATCCTGCCTGTCTCATCAGTTGTGCGATGCCTTTGTCAATATCGTTTGAGCGACAAAAGCCCATGAGATGTAAGTCATAAATTTTTCGACGAATTATCTCATTACAGATATCAACAACATGCTGACGACCACTTAATCCTGGTCCAAACAGATTCGGGTCATTGAATTTGAATACCCTTACTCCATATATTATTTTTAATTCTTCAATTTCATCCACTACATCAACTGGATTTCTTCCACGCCAATTTGAACCAATAGATGCCCTTTCAAAAGCTTGGTTACTACAAAATGTGCATATTCCATAGCAACCGCGACTTGCTAATATGGTGGCGTAATTGGTTTTTTCAAAACAAATCGAGAGTAAATCGCGACTTGGCCAAGGCAAAGAATCAATATTTACTTTAATAGCTGGTTGATTTATTTTAATTTGGCCATTTTGTCTAAAAGCAATATCTGAAAGATGCTCCAATCCATTACATTCCTTGATTGCTTTAACAAGATGCAAAAAAGTAATTTCACCATCGCCCAAAACAATCGAATCAATTGCTGGCGCTTCCTCAAGTATATATTTAGCGCTTAAAGTAGCAGTAAATCCGCCACAACAAATATGAGAAGCTACTCCATTATTGCGAAGTTCTTCAGCTATCAGTTTAACGGAAGGCAATGCTCTTTGCATCACAGAAAAACCAATAACTTTTGCTTTTTGCTTGACTATTTCGCAAACTGTTTGTTCAAGAGTTAACGCCGAGATATCGGCATCAAGTATTTTAACAACATATCCTTCTTTCTTAAGCATAGCCTCAATATACATTAGCCCCATAGGTTCTTTCGGATTATAATCAGGAATGCGTCCAGACTGATACATCGGAGGCAATACGAGAAGAGCGTCTATTCCATTCATTTTTTTTGCTCCTTATTATAAATTTATTACATACATTTTTATCATATCTGCTCTCAATAATATTTTTTCAAAGAACAACATTTTATTCCTCCTTTAATAATATTATTATTTAAATTTTAAAAAAAATCAAGCCAATTAGCTAAATTTTTATCAAAATAAAAAAACCAAAAAATTTTTGGTTTCTAAAATTTTCTCGCGTATCCTTTCATACTTTAAAGTATGAAAGGATGTGTCTGATATAAAAATTTAATATTCTTCGCATTTGATTTGATAATAACTTTGCGGATGGTCGCAAGAAGGACATTTTAAAGGGGCTTGATTTCCTTGATGAACATAACCGCATTCTCTGCAAACCCAAGTTGTTTCTTTATCTTTTTTAAATATGGTTCCAGCTTCAAGTTGCGCTAATAATTTTTTATATCTTTCTTCATGATGTTCTTCTGCTTTGGCAATTGAACGCAATCTTTGCGCGATATTTGTTAATCCTTCTTCTTCCGCGATTTTGGCAAACTCTGGGTACATTTCTGAATGTTCATAATTTTCGCCAGCAATAGACGCTTTTAAATTTTCTACTGTATTTTCATAAACTGTCGGAGCTGTTGCTTCTACTTTTATTTCATTCAAATTTTCTCCTATTTTTTCTTTAAGCTCCTGAATATGTTCAAACAGCCTTTTCGCGTGAACTTTTTCCTGTTCAGCTGTTTCTAAAAAAATTGACGCAATTTGTTCATACCCTTCTTTTTTTGCCACTTTAGCGTAAAAAGTGTAGCGATTTCTTGCTTGTGATTCGCCAATAAACGCTTTTGTTAAATTTTGAATTGTTTTTTGCATATAATTT
>JAYEJU010000035.1 GCA_034660655.1 Patescibacteria group bacterium
CTGAAATAATCTTAAAACTGACAAATTTATACATTTTCACTCTGAGAACCATTATAAAATGATTTTCAAGGTAAAGATTTATAAATCAGAAAGCTGTTTTTGAATAAAATCAGCAGAGCCTATATATTAATAATATTCCAGAACGATTTAGACCGTTTTTTGCAAAAAAGAAAATTAAAAAATAATGAGCTCACGGCTGGCTTGATAACATAAACCCCTTACGAGTTGATTGTAAGGGGTTTTTATTATATTTTATATTTTTTATTTGATTTTTTAGTTTCTTTATTATATAATTCAGATACTTTTTAGTTAAAAAATTTATGGAATTTAATTTAGCGGGAATAGGGCAAAATCCGCTGATAGCGGCTTGGCTTTTAATAAAATATTTGGGCATCCCAACTCTTTTAATTTTGGGATTTTTTGGCGGAAGAATTTTGTGGTTGAATTCACGGCAGGGAAAATTTTGCTCTAAATTAGAATATACTTTATTGGCGATTGATATTCCAAGAGAAAACGAACAAAGTCCAAAAGCTGTTGAAAATATGTTTGACCAAATTTCAGGCGCGCATTCCACTCTTAACTTTACTGACAAATGGTGGGAAGGCAAATGCCAAGCGAAATTCAGTTTTGAAATTATAAGCATTGACGGCTATGTCCAATTTTTAATTCATACTGAAAAAAATTTCAGGGATTTAGTTGAGGCATCTATTTACGCGCAATATCCTGACGCTGAGATTACCGAGATTGATGATTATATTGAAAACTCGCCAAAATTTTTTCCAAATGAAGAATATAATTTATGGGGAGCGGAATTTATTGAAACAAATAAAGACGCATACCCCATCCAAACTTATCCGTTTTTTGAACATAGTTTAAGCCAGGAATTCAAAGATCCAATGGCGGCTTTAATGGAAATTTTAGCATCATTAAGAAAAGGTGAAAATGTTTGGATACAATATGTCGTGACAATGGAAGGATTTAGCTGGATTGGAAGGTGTAAAAGAGAAATTAATAAAATAGTTGGCAAAAACAACAAAAGCAATAACGGATTTTTAAACCAAATTCTAAGCTTTTTTTCTAATCTTGCCGGAGGAATAGCTGTCCAAATTTCAGGCGCTGAAACACAAACAGCGACAAAAGAAAAAGAAACTGATGGGGCACTAATGCTTAAACTCACTCCCGGAGAAGTAGAGAGCGTAAAAGCAATTGAAAATAAAATGGGCAAAATCGGTTTTAACGTAAAAATGAGAATTATTTATTTTGCTCCCAATGATGTTTATTCTCCAGCTCGTTCAATATCAGCGACAGTTGGAGCTATTAAACAATTTGCAGGACCTTTAAATGGGTTTAAGCCAGAAAGCAAAAGAACGCGCACTAAGAAATTCCTTTTATTTAGCAAAAAACGATTAGCTTCACGGCAAAGAAAAATTTTAAACGCCTATAAAACAAGAAGTAATGATTTAGGTATTGGCAATGGATTCGTTCTTAATTCAGAAGAGTTGGCAACAATATTTCATTTTCCAGATTCAACTGCTGTTAAAACTTCTTTAGTTAAAAAAGTCGCAAGCAAAAAGTTTGAACCGCCAACAAATTTGCCGACAGAGTAAAAACATTTAAACATTTTAACATTTTTTATGTTAGAGAATCAAGAGAAAAAAAACGATATAACATTATTTGCTGAAACAAATTTCAGAAATAAAAAAAAACGGTTTGGGATTAAAATTGATGATAGAAGAAGGCATATTTATTTGATTGGAAAAACAGGAATGGGCAAGACAACAATGATGGAAAATATGATTTACCACGATATCCAAAATAATAAAGGTGTCGCCTTAGTTGATCCGCACGGAGATTTTGTTGAAAAAATTCTTGATTATGTTCCTTCGCGCAGAATAAATGATGTTATTTATTTTAATCCGTCTGATGTTGAATATCCGATTGCTTTTAATATTTTAGAATCAATGACGCCTGAATCAAAAAATATAGCAGCGTCAGGATTAATCGGTATTTTTAAAAAATTGTGGGCGGACAGCTGGGGACCGAGATTGGAATATCTTTTACGAAACGCGATTCTAGCTTTAATGGATTATCCTAATAGCACTATTTTAGGCGTAATGCGAATTTTAATTGATAAAAATTTTAGAAAAAAAGTTGTGGAGCAGATTAAAGATCCAATCATAAAATCATTTTGGGAAAACGAATACACAAAATACTCAAATTCATTTCAAGTTGAAGCAATCAGCCCTATACAAAATAAAATTGGGCAATTTTTATCATACTCTTTAATTAGAAATATAATAGGGCAGGTAAAGTCATCTTTTGATATCAGGGAAATAATGGATAATAAAAAAATTCTTTTAATGAATTTTTCAAAAGGCAGAATTGGAGAAGACGCTTCAGCGCTTTTAGGCGCGATGATGATTACCAAAATCCAACTGTCTGCAATGGAAAGGGTAAATATTCCAGAAGAAAAAAGAGAAGATTTTTATCTTTATGTTGATGAATTTCAGAATTTCGCGACCGAAT
Organism: Patescibacteria group bacterium; assembly: GCA_034660655.1. Taxonomy (NCBI): domain Bacteria; species Patescibacteria group bacterium. Next base: position 2,527 of record JAYEJU010000035.1, read on the forward strand.
CTTTCGCAAATATTTTGTCAGAAGCTCGGAAATATCGTTTAAATTTAGTTATCACAAACCAATATATAGAACAGCTTGATGAAAAAGTCCAAGCGGCAATTTTTGGCAATGTAGGCACTATAGTAAGTTTTCGGGTCGGACCTTCTGACGCGGAAATATTGGAAAAAGAGTTTGCGCCGAAATTTACTGAAGAAGATTTATTGAATTTGGCTAAATACCATATTTATATCAAATTAATGATTGATGGAATCGCCAGCGAGCCGTTTTCCGCGATCGGACTTCCACCTCTTGCAAGAGAAGAAGGAAACTCTGAAAAAATTATTAAAGCTTCACGCGAACATTATAGTAAAAACCGCGAAGAAATAGAAGAAAAAATTATAAAATGGACGGAAAACGACAAAAACCAAACAATAGATAATAAAAAACAAAACATTCAAGACAGAAGAAAATTTGAAAGCAAGCAAGAAAATATTGTTTTATGCAGTTATTGCGGGGCGAAAACAACAACATCTTTTAAGCCAGACGGAATAAGACCTATTTTTTGCAAAAGCTGTCTTGCTAAATTGCGCGCTAAAGAATTAAAAATTCAAAAAAACAGCAAAGGTGAATATATTGTGTTAGAAGAAAAAGAATCAAATAATCAAAAAAATATATTAGAAACAAGTTTATCGCAATTAAAATCTAAAAAAAAGATTGGAGAAAAAAACGAAAATTTTATAAAGAAGAATGATTCTAAAAAAAATAATCTGTTAAAACCTGGAGAAAAGGTTAAATTTTGATTTAGATTTTGATTTTTTTATTAGCTTATGTATAATAAATTATCTTCTAAAAATATTATAAAAGTAAACATCGAAACATAATCAAAAGAGGTAAATAATGATAAGCCTAGAATGGATCTTAAGAATGATGGAAAGGAGGGAAAAAATCTGTTATCTATTTGTAGATAACGACAATCTATTCAATATGTTGAAATTAGCTAATTGGACAATAAATTTTACAAGTTTCTTGAATTATTTGCTACTTAAAATAAATAGCTCTAAAATCAGGTCATTTTTTTATGCGAGAAAGGAGGAACGCGAATCTCAACAAAAAAAATTATTTAAATGCGGCCAAAGAATCAAAGGCTGAAATTATTGATATTTCAATAACATATAAATATTTTTATGGAATGCGAAAGAGGATTTGCAATGCTGATGTTGCTATTATTGCTGATATGATGGACTATCAGTATCATTTTGACTCAATAATTTTAGCAAGCGGTGACGGAGATTTTGAATATACGCTTAAAAAATTAGCTATAAAAGGAAAAAAATTATATTGTTTCTAATATAAGTTCAATTTTGGGAAAATTTCTTGAGAATTTCGAATTTAATGTTATCAATTTAGAAAAATCAGACCAAAGGTTGAACTGGTCTACAGTTAAATATTTAGAGGGAAAAGTTAATGATTAAAAAATTTACTTTCCCAATTTTTTTTGAAATTTTTATATGAAAATAAATTATAAAAAAGAATTGAACAATGAGCAATACAAAGTTGCAACCAAAGGGGACGGAGCTGTTTTAGTATTGGCTGGAGCTGGAAGTGGAAAAACAAGAGCCCTAACTTATCGCGTAGCTTATTTAATTGAAAATGGAATTAAACCAGAAAATATTTTATTGGTTACTTTTACAAATAAAGCCGCGAAAGAAATGTTAGACAGGGTTTGCCAGCTTTTAGGCAAAGAGCCAAAAAAAATCTGTGGCGGGACATTTCATCATATTGCCAATCGTTTATTAAGAAAATACGCGCAAGTTTTGGGATACAAAAACAACTTTACTATCTTAGATAGGGAAGACAGCTTATCTCTTTTAAAACAATGCTATGATGAATTAGTTGATGCTGATAAAAAAAGCAGATATTTTCCAAAAGCAAACATAATTTACAAAATAATCGGAATAGCGCGAAATAAAAAAATTCCAATAGAAGAAATAATAAAAAAAGATTATGATTATTTGACTGAACAAGAAATTAGTTCAATAAAAAATATTAGCGAAAAATACACAAAGAAAAAAAAGGGAATGAATTCCATGGATTTTGATGATTTGCTAATAAATTTATTAAAACTTTTGTCAGAAAATAAAGATATTAGAAAACATTTGTCTGAACAATTCAAATATGTTTTAGTTGACGAATATCAGGACACCAATAAAATACAAGCTGATATTGTTCAGGCGTTTGCGAGAGAGCATAAAAACATTTTAGCCGTAGGCGATGATTCCCAAAGCATTTATTCTTTTCGCGCCGCGGACATCTCTAACATTTTAGATTTTTCTAAAAATTTTCCGGATTCTAAAATTTATAAATTAGAAACAAATTATCGCAGTATTCCGCAAATTTTAGATTTGGCAAATTGCAGTATTTCTAATAATGAGAACAAATATCCAAAAAATTTAATAAGCGTAAAAGCAGGCGCTGAAAAACCTGTTTTTGTTTCATCTCGAGACAATAGAAAGCAGGCAAAATTCATTATTCAAGAAATTTCAAAGCTGCGAAATAAAGGAATAAACGCGAAAAATATTGCCGTGCTTTTCCGCTCGGCTTTTCAGGCCCTTGAGCTTGAACTTGCTTTAAGCCAAGAAGGAATCCAATATGTGATGAGGGGAGGAATACGATTTTTTGACCAAAAACATATAAAAGACATAATCGCTTATTTAAAAATTTTAGCGAATTTTCGCGATGAAATCGCTTGGTACAGAGTTTTACGGCTTTATGAAGGAATAGGTGCGCAAACTTCTCAAAAAATATTTAATCAAATTAAAGAATTCAGCAGTTTGGATGAGGCAACAACATTATTAGAATTTAAAACAGGAGAAAAAATTTCACAAAGTTTGAATTCTCTCTTTCATATTCTTAACAAAATAAATAAAATAGAAAAAAATTCAGTTGGCGAACTTGTAAAAATTATTTTGCAAAGCGGATATATGGATTATTTAAAAGCCAATTTTGATAACTTTTTGGACAGGACTGACGATTTAAAACAGCTAGCTGATTTTTCAATAAAGTCTGAAAGTTTGGACAATTTTTTATCAGAGCTCGCGTTATCAGAATCGTTTCAAAGCAAAAAAAACAACACTGTCCAAATGAATAAAGATGACCAAGAAAAACTTGTGCTTTCAACAATCCATCAGGCAAAAGGATTAGAATGGGACACTGTTTTTTTGATTAGTTTAGTGGACGGACAATTTCCGCATAGAAAAGTTTATGATTATCCGAATGAAATGGAGGAAGAAAGAAGACTTTTTTATGTTGCTGTCACAAGAAGTAAAAACAGGCTTTATATGACATATCCGACAATGAATAGCCAAAATATGAATTTAAATCAGCTGTCAACTTTTGTAAGCGAGCTTGATAAAAATCTTTTTAATGAAAAAGAATTTAACATCGGTTTTGACGGGCTTCCAATTATAGAATATGATTAAAGCAAAATTAAAAAAAACAACAATTGCTTTTGCGACTCTTGGCTGCAAAGTAAACCAATATGACACTCAGGCCTTAATTGATTTGGCAAAAAAGAACAATTATCAAATCGTTCCTTTCAATTCTATTGCTGATATTTATGTTGTTAACAGTTGCGCTGTTACTGAAAAAGCAGTTAGCAAATCGCGAAAAAAAATAAATCAGGCGCGCGCTAAAAATCCAAAAGCTAAAATTTTTTTATGCGGATGCTGGCCGCAAATAACAAATATTGATTTGCCGAATGTTGAAATAATCAGCGGAACAAACAAAAGAAAAAAATCTTTGACCTTAATAAAAAATAAAAAAACGATTAAAAAAATTTATCCTTATAAACAATCGCAAGAATTTGAGGAAATGGAAATTTCAAAATTTTTAGGACATTCGCGTGCGATAATTAAGATTCAAGACGGATGCGAACAATTTTGTTCATATTGTATAATCCCTTTTACAAGAGGCCCTTTGCGAAGCAGGAATTTTAAAAAAACAATAAAGCAGGCAAAAAAAATAAGCAAAAATGGTTATCAAGAAATCGTGTTAACAGGAATTCATTTAGGGCTTTATGGTTTTGATTTAAAAGAAAAAACTGATTTAACAAAATTGTTAAAACAGCTTGTTAAAATTCCAGAATTAAAAAGAATTAGATTAAGCTCCATAGAAGTTAGAGAAGTGAACAATAATTTAGTTCAGTTGATAAAAAACAATAAAAAAATTTGCTGTCATCTTCATATTCCTTTGCAAAGCGGATCAGATAAAATTTTAAAGCTGATGAATCGCCCGTACAATTCCGCATATTTTGTTGAAAAAATTAAAAAAATAAAAAAGAAGATTCCTGGCATTTCAATTACAACAGATGTGATTGTTGGTTTTCCAGACGAAACAGAAAAAAATTTTCAAGAGACTTATAATTTATGCGAAAAATTAGATTTTAGCAAAATTCATGTTTTTTCTTTTTCTCGCAGAAAAGAAACAAAGGCCTATGATTTTAATAATCAAATTAAAAAAGAAATAATTAAAAAAAGAAGCTTAAAATTAAGAAAATTAAGCGACAAATTAACAAAATCTTTTGCTAAAAAATTTATAAACAAAACTTTAGAAATTTTATCTCAAGGCAAAAAAAATGATTATTTCTTTGGCTTGTCAGATAATTATCTAAAAATCTGTTTCAAAGGCAAAACAAAAAACAATTTTGTTAATGTTAAAATTAAAAAAGTAGGGGTTCAAAATTTTGAACCTATATTAATAGGGGAAGTAAAAAGCTGATTTTTTTAACTTTTAAATTTAAAAATGGAATAATTTACGCAAGAATTAAATTATTAAAGAATAAATCAAACAAAGGAGGATATTTTGGCTAGAAAAAATGGCAAGAATGGCAAAAATGATCCGTCCAGACATCATATCATTCCATCTACTAGAGGCGGTGGAGATGAAAAAGAGAATATAAAAATGCTTCCAAGAGGATTTCATAATAACTGGCATGATGTTTTCGGAAATTTAACCCCGCTAGAATCAATTCAATTCATCAAAGAAGTTTTTCTTGATGAAATGAGTGAAACAGGGTTAACAAAAAAAAGGCCAAAAAGAAGGTGGAGATGGGACGAACTTTACAATCTTCAACTCTCTATACAAAAAAGGACAATACGCAATAAGCGGCTAAACAAAAGGAGGAAAAAATAAAATAATCCCTTTGGCAAAATTTTGCCAAAGGGAAATTTTTTGAAAATTTATTTAGATACTGAATTTGTTTTGACATAAAAACAAAAATATTCTATAATTTAAGTATAACTAAAATTAATAAAAAATTTATGGTAACAAAAGTTGATAATTTAAAAACTATAAACAAAAAAAGATTTGATGATATAGATGATTTAGATTTTATAGTCAAGCGCGATGAATTTGAAAAACTAAAAAATAAAGTGCTTACGCTTGAAAGAAAAATGAAAATTGCTTAATACAGAATATGAAAAAAATCAATTTAAATAAAATTAAAAAAGTTTATTTTATTGGCATTGAAGGCGCGGGAACTTCAGCTTTGGCTCAGATATATAAAAAATTAGGATGCGATGTTGTTGGTTCTGATAATGGAGATCATTTTTATAAAAATGTTTTGAAAAAAAATAAAATTAAAGTTTTTCAAAATTATTCAAAAAAAAATATTCCTAAAAATGTTGATCTTATTGTTTATTCAACCAGTATTAAGAAAGACAACCCAGAAATTATTGAAGCTAAAAAAAGAAAACTAAAAATATGGCCTTATCCGAAAGCATTAGCACATCTGTTTAACCAGAAATTTGGGATTGCTGTTTGCGGAACACATGGAAAAACAACAGTGACCGCGATGGCTGGATTTTTATTTAAAAAAGCCAAATTAGCCCCAACAGTTTTGGTTGGATCTTATATTAAGCAATTTCAAGGAAACGCTTTAATAGGAAAATCAAAATATTTTATTATTGAAGCTGACGAATATCAAAATAAATTAAAATATTACAATCCTAAAATAGTGATATTGAATAATATTGATTATGATCATCCCGATTTTTTCAAAAGTGAAAAAGAATACAAGCAAGCTTTTAAAAATTTTGTCAGCAAATTAAAAAAAGACTGTTTAATTATCGCTAATTTTGACGATGCGAATGTGAGAAATGTTGTTAAAAATGTAAAAACAAAAATTATCAGCTTTAGTAAAAAAGATATAAGCAAATTTACTTTAAAAATTTTTGGCAAACATAATGAAATGAATTCTTTGCCTGTTATCGCGCTTGGAAAATTTTTAAACATAAAAACAGAAACAATAAAATCAGCTTTGAAAGAATTTAGCGGCGCAAAACGGAGAATGGAAAAGAAAGGAATATTTAAAAATATTTTGATTTATGACGATTACGCGCATCATCCAGTTGAAATTAAAGCCAGCTTGCGGTCTTTAAGAGAAAAATATAAAAATGCTAATTTATGCTGTGTTTTTCACCCGCATTCTTTTTCAAGAACTAAAACTTTATTAAAAGATTTCGCGGAAAGCTTTGAAGACGCTGATAAAATTATTGTTTTGGATATTTACGGAGCTAGGGAAAAAATCGGGAAAATCCATTCCAAAGATTTAGTAAAAAAGATAAACAAACTTTCAATTCAAAATAAAGCTTCATATATTTCTAATATTGAAAAATGCGTTAATTTTTTCCAAAAAAAAAATAATAAAAATGATATTGATATTGTTATAACTATGGGAGCGGGAGATGTCTGGCAAATTGGGGAAAAATTGCTTAAAAAAACTTTATGAAAAAAATAATCTCGATCATTTTATTTTTGATTGTTGCTTCTATTGGCGGCGCATTTTATTATTATGATATTTTTGCTTTTCAAGATAATATTAAACAGCCAACGATAGTTAATATTAATAAAGAAATCATTTGTGAAACAAATAAAGACTGTGTTCCTGAAAATTCGTTAATTGGAATTTTGTATATTTGCGAAGAAAAAAAATGTATTGAAAGATCTCTCAACAGCCCTGCTTCAAGCAATTGCCAAGAAAAAAAAGGAACTGTTGATATCAGAGTAGACGCGAAAAATGTTGAATACAGAGTTTGCGTATTTTCAGACAATTCTGAATGCGAGGAATGGAAATTTTTTCATAACGAATGCAAACCAGGAGATTTTAACCTAAATGACAATATTTGGAAAGGAAAGATTGTTAAATCAAGAAAGATTGAACATAGTTATTATTTTGAAATGTTAAATGGAGAATATGTAAAAGCAGTTAGTGATGATAATCAAATAACGGATTTGCTGTTTTCGTTGCAAAGCAAAGAAGAAATAGTTAAATTAAAAGGCGAAATGTCTGGCAAAGCTGATAATATTGGATATAGAAAATTAAATGTCAAACAAATTCTGAATTTAAATGATATTATTTTTAATCAAGTTGACGAAGAATCAAGTCTTGAGATTGCAAAAAAAGCAATACAAGAAAACAATGAATTTATTAAAAATGAGGGCGATGAGCTTGAATTAATTAATACTCAAACATTAAAATGCCCTTATTGCTGGATTTTTAATTTTTCATATCTTAGCAAAGGACAAGAAAAGAAAAAAATAGAAATAACAATGCAGGAAGGAGAAATAAAAAAAATTTCTTTTGTCAAAGAGAGCGAAATTTTATATGATTGCGAAGAATTTTCTATGGTAACAATTTGCACTGAACAATATGAACCTGTTTGTGCTAAACTTAAAAAAAACATTCCTAATATGGATGATGGCGGACTTAGTTCAGGCTCTGACTATGAAATAAAATGGAAAACTTTTTCAAATGCTTGCAAAGCTTGCGTTTATAAAGGAAAAATCGGCAAGGTTGTTGGTTATAAAAATGGAGAATGCGAAAGCACATAAACATTTTAACAATTTAACTGTAAAAATCAAAAACGTTGTTTATACTTTTTGTCATTCCGGAAAATAGATTTTCTAAGCGAGCCTGAGATCTTTTAGAAAATCATTTATCCGGAATCTATAACTTTAATTGATTTGTGGTTATATATAGCGTAGATTCCGGATAAGTTAATTTCTTACGACTCGCAAGCTCGTCGAGAAATTATACTTTCCGGAATGACAACCAAGAATAATTTTTCAAAAAGTGTAAACAACGCTAGTATATCTTACAATTTAACATATAAACAATCTATTTATTAGTTATTAATTATTAAGTCTTGAGCTTTATCCGCCACGGCGGATAAATTTTAAGTTTTATTCGTTAATAATACTTAAATCATTTTTTAATTTACAATTTTTAATTTATATTTAATTTTAACAAAAATTAACAAAAAAAATTATGGCTAAAAACAACAAAAGGGACCTTACAGAGGTTTTATCAGCAGAACAGAAAAAATATTTTCCGTCTAAAAAATTTTTAAAAGACGCGATTGTCAAGGATTATGAAAAAGCATTAAAAAAAGCAAGGCGCGCTCCTGAAAAATTTTGGGAAGAGGCGGCAGAAGACTTGCATTGGTTTAAAAAATGGGACAAAGTTTTAGATAAAACAAAAAAGCCTTTTTATAAATGGTTTATAAACGGCAAATGCAATTTAGCTTATAACGCTTTAGACAGACATATTGAAAACGGGAATAAAGACAAGCTCGCCATTATTTGGGAAGATGAAACAGGCAGAGAAAAAAAATATACTTATCAAGAACTTTATGACGATGTAAATAAAATGACGAACGCTTTAAGAGGTTTGGGAATTAAAAAAGGAGACAGGGTCGCAATATATATGCCCAATATTCCTGAAATTGCGATAACAATGCTTGCTTGTTTAAAAATTGGAGCAATGCATTCAGTTGTTTACGCTGGATTTTCTTCAGGAGCTTTAAGGGACAGGATAAAAGACGCTCGCGCGAAGATTTTAGTTACGGCTGATGGAAGTTTTAGGCGCGGGAAAGTGATAGATTTAAAAAAAATAGCTGATGAAGCTGTAAGGCAATGCAAAACAATTAAAAAAGTTATTGTCGCGAAAAATAATGGCGCAAAAATTAAATTTAATAAAAGAAGAGATATTTGGTTTAATGATTTTATAAAAAATCAATTAACAGAAGCAAAAACAGCAAAAATGGATGCTGAAGATCCTGCTTTTGTTTTATACACTTCTGGCACAACATCAAAGCCAAAAGGCGTTATTCATGTTCATGGCGGATATGCTGTTGGAGTTTTAAGAACTATAAAGTGGGTTTTTGACTTAAAAGGAGACGAAATTTTTTGGTGCACAGCTGATCCAGGTTGGATTACTGGACATAGTTATATTATTTACGGTCCGTTAATGGCTGGTGTTACAACAGTTATGTACGAAGGTGTGCCTGATGTGCCAGCGCCTGACAGAATTTGGAAGATTATTGAAAAATATAAAGTTAATGTTTTATACACCGCGCCAACGCTGATTAGAGCAATGATGCGTTATGGATCTAAATGGCCACAAAAACATAAAATGAAAAGTTTGCGAATTTTAGGATCTGTTGGAGAGCCAATAAATCCAGAGGCATGGAAATGGTTTTATAAATATGTTGGCAAAAATCGCTGTCCAATAATGGATACATGGTGGCAGACAGAAACAGGAATGAATATGATCACGCCATTGCCGTCAGCTCCGCTAAAAGCAGGAAGCGCTTGCAAGCCATTTCCTGGAATTATCGCTGATATTGTCGGCAAGAAAGGGAAAAAAGTTCCTGTTGGCAAAGGCGGATATTTGATAATCAAAAATCAATGGCCATCAATGATCAGGACAATTTTTAATAATCCAAAACGATATTTAAAAACATATTGGAAGCAAGTTAAAGGCGCTTATTTTACAGGCGATGTCGCTTTTAAAGACAAAGACGGGTATTTTTGGATTCAAGGAAGGACAGATGATGTTTTAAAAATCGCAGGGCATAGAATTGGAACAGCTGAAGTTGAAAGCGCTATTGTTTCACATAAAAATGTTGTTGAAGCAGGAGCTATTGGCATACCAGACGAAATTAGAGGAGAAGTAATCAAAGTTTTTGTTATTTTAAAAAAAGGTGTGAAAGGAACTGACGGATTAAAAATTAAATTGAAAAAACAGGTTAGAAAAATTTTAGGACCAATCGCGATTATTAAAGATATTGAATTTGTTGAAAAATTGCCTAAAACCAGAAGTGGAAAAATTATGAGAAGAGTTTTAAAAGCAAAAGAATTGAATTTGCCGTTAGGCGACACCAGTTCATTAATTTAATTTTTAATAATAAAATAAAAAAAACCGCGTTAAGCGGTTTTTTTATTTTGCTAATTTTAAGACAGAATTATTTTTCTTTCACAACATTAACAATTTTTGTTGTTTTCAAATTCCCATCAAATTTTTTAAGTTTTTTTGTTGAAAATTTTACAAATCCATTGATTTTAGAAAACAGAGTATAATCTTTTCCTGTCATTACATTTTCGCCTGGATGAAATTTTGTTCCTCTTTGACGGATAATAATTGATCCTGCTTTCGCGAATTGCCCATCATGAAGCTTAACGCCCAAGCGCTTTGATTCTGAATCGCGTATATTTGACGAGGATCCACCTG
>JAYEJU010000036.1 GCA_034660655.1 Patescibacteria group bacterium
CAAAAGAAAGATTGTTTTTAGATGAAGAAGAGTATAAAATAATTGATAAAAAAATAGATATGAATGATAGCGTTGATAGAAAATTATTAAGAAAAGAAATAGAGGAATATTTAAGCGCGATAAAATTAAAATATAGAGAACCTATTATTTTGTTTTATTTTGAAGAAAAATCTTATGAAGAAATAAGCGATATTCTGCGAATTCCAAAAAGCACAGTGGGCGTTTTAATTTCAAGAGGTAAAAAAATTCTTAAACAAAATTTAGAAAAAAAAATGTATGGAAAAAAATAAATCTCAAAAATTTGAAGACAACATAATGAACGACATAAAAAGCGGGCGAGTTAAATTGCGCTCAAAGTATATTTTTTTAGCTGAGAAATTAGGCTTAGGCAGCGCTTTTGTTTTAAGCGTTGTTTTGTCAATTTTGTTTTTTAGCTTGTTTTTATTTTATATGAAAACAGCTGATAATTTAGAATATTTAAGTTTTGGTAAATACGGATTTTTAGCTTTTTTAGAATCTTTTCCATATTTATTGGTTGTAAGTTTTATTCTGTTTTTATTTATGGCAGGTTATTTAATTACAAAAAGCGATGTTTCCTATAGAAAGCCTTTTAAATATTTTGCGATCGCTCTTTTGTTTTTTATTATTATTTCTGGAACTTCGTTCGCTTTTATTGGAGTTGTTGAAAAAATAGAAAAAGAAGCGTATAGTTCGCGTCCAACAGGAATGTTTATAAAGCCGTTTTTTAAAAAAGGAATGAAAATGCGAGGAAGGGGGGTTTCAGGAGTTGTGTCTGAAATAAACGATAATTATTTGATTGTTAAAACGCCTTGCGGGCTGCAAAAAATAAGTTTAGAAAAAATAATTTTTGAAAAATTACAACAATTTGAAAAAGGAGATTTTGTCATCGCAGTCGGCAAAAGAGTGGAAAAAGATTTTTTAGCAACTAAAATTCGCGTTGTAAGCGAAGATGAGATTCCTATGATTAAACGAGGTATTCATCGTAAATTTAGACAAATGAAATAGATTAATAAAACCATAAAATTAAATTGACCGAGCAATAGAAATTTTATATAATAAGTAATAAAATACTTATTATTTTTGTTTATTGTTTATTGTAAAAATTGCAAAGGAGTTAGGTGCTTTGTTTGGTTGTTTATTAGGATTATTTAATGGAATAATTTTTATATAAAAATATGAATTTATCACAACTTATCAAATAAAGCGGGAAATATGATTTGACTATTTTTTCCGCGGAAAGCATAAACAGGATTGAGAAAAATATTTTTGAGAAAAACAAAAAGTTTTTTATTAAATGCTTTAAAAGAGAAAAAGATATTCAGGCAAGGATAATTCAGGGGATGAGATTTATGAAGTTGACAAAAATAGAGAGATGATACTTGATGAGCACGGACATTTAAAACAGAGGCATGATTTGGATGATATTGCTTTTGCTTTTGAGAAGTGGGGGAAGGAAAATGGGTTGGGGTTTTGGAGATAAGTTTGTTAATTTTTTATAAATTTATTTAAAATCAATATGAAAAACAATAAATTGATAATTTTTGAAAGCAAGAAAATCCGTAGAACTTGGCATAAGGATGAATGGTTTTTTTCCGTGATTGATATTGTGGGAGTTTTAGCAGAAAGCCCTTATCCAAGACAATATTGGGAAAAAGTCAAACAAAGAGAATTTATAGATATTCAGTTGTCCCCAATTTGGCTACAACTGAAATTGGAAAGTTCTGACGGTAAAAAATATAACACTGATTGCGTGAATTTAAAAAACGCTTTTCGCTTAATTCAGTCAATACCAAGTAAAAAAGCGGAACCGTTTAAAATGTGGCTGGCGCAAGTTGGAAAAGACAGGATTAATGAAATTGAAAATCCAGAATTGGCGCAGGAAAGAATGAAGCAGATTTACGAACAAAAGGGCTATCCAAAAGATTGGATTGATAAAAGATTAAGAGGAATGGCGATTAGGCAGAATTTAACAGATGAATGGAAAGAACGGGGAATTAAAATTCAAACCGATTTTGCGATTTTAACTGCTGAGATTTCAAAAGCGACTTTTGGAATGACGCCGTCAGAATATAAAGAATTAAAAAATATTCCAACAAAATCAAAGGCGAATTTGCGAGACAATATGACAGACTTGGAATTGATTTTTACCATGCTTGGCGAAAGAGTGACAACAGAGATTTCTCAAGAGGAAAAACCAAACACTTTTGGTAAAAATAAAAAAGTCGCCAAAAGAGGTGGTGGGGTTGCTGGTAAAGCGAGAAAGAACGCGGAAAAAGAGATAGGCAAAAGCGTGATTTCAAAAGATAATTATTTAGGAAATAAGAAAATTAAGAAATTGAAATAATATATTCCTTTTGCTTTTGAGAAATGGGGGGAGGAGAATGGGTTGCAGTGTTTATAAAAATCTAAATTTGGAAATTAGTTTTCCATTTTGGTTTTTATATATAAAACACATTGTGGCGATTGTTTCTTTCTTGCCGTTTTTTCTTTTTGGAGTTGGAATATATTTAACTAAAAAGTAAATGTCCCAAATTTCAATCATAAAAAAATCAGATATTTTGTTTTTGTCATTCCGAACGGAGCGGAGCGAAGAGAGGAATCGCTTTAATAATGTTGGCGGTAATAATAATGTTTATTGAGAATAATAATGTTTAAGGGATTCCTCCTATCGTCGGAATGACAAAAAAAATAACAAAAGAAAAATAGTAACTATGCAAATCTCAATCATAAAAAAATCAGACATTCAAGAAGCGCACAGGTTTGACGCGGAGTGTCTTGAACTATGATTAAAATGATTAAATGAAAACTATGATTAACAATAGTGTAATCAATGAAAAATATAAATATTCTGACTTGACTGGTAAAATTATCGGGGCGGCGATGGAAGTGCATAAATTTTTAGGAAACGGATTTCAGGAAGTTATTTATCAAAGAGCGTTGGCTATTGAATTAAGAAATAAAGAATTATCATTTGTCAGAGAGCAAGAAATGTGGATTAATTACAAAGGAGAGAATATTGGCACAAGAAGAGTTGATTTTTTTGTTGAAGATAAAATTATGGTAGAAATAAAAGCGGTAATAAAATT
>JAYEJU010000037.1 GCA_034660655.1 Patescibacteria group bacterium
ATTATACAATTTAATTTATCAAGAGTGCAGTAAGGGACTTAGCCCGACGACCTGCCAGCAACCCCGAAAATTATTTTCGGAAGGTGCTAATTCTAAGCCCGAAAGGGAAAGATAAAAATTATTTTTTTAAAATCTTTCTCTTTTCGGGAAAGATTTTTTAAATATTAACAACAAAATTATGCTAGAAAAAATTAAAAACATTTCTGTAAAAACAATTTTTGAAATTATTACAATTTTAATTTATACATATTTTAATCTATATATAATAAAAACTATTATTAATATGGATTATTGGTGGTTATATATTATACAAAATAAAGAAGGTGTTATTTTTTTAAGTATTATCATGGGATTATTTTTAAATGCAGGATTAATTTTATATTATCTTCGTAAAAAATAATTAATTTAACAAATTATTATGGCAATATTTAATGTTTCAGAACTTAATCCAAAAATACGAGAAATGAAAACTTATTCTGATCCTGAAACTGGCTGTTATTCTTATAATGACCAGCAAGCTTTTGAATCTTGTAAACAAACTTATTATTTAAAAAAACAGAATGAGATTTTAAGTCAACAAGAGAATAATTTTGTACCTGAACGAAATAATATAGATCAAAAAGATATTGAATTAATGAAATCTCAAATAGAAACAATGCAACAAAAAATTGAGTTACAACAGAAAAAAATAATAGCAGCTAAAACTCAGCAAGATGTTCAAATCTCGCAAAAAGATAATATATTTTTTACAGATTTACAAAGTATGCTTGCCTTATGTTTATTAGTTATTTTAATTGTTGGATTCGTGGCTGGAATTTTATTCGCGAAAAAAATTATGAATAAATAATCTATGAAGGATTGTAGTTATAACAATTTTTTACCAATCATTGGAACTTTAATTGGAGTTATCGTTGGATTTTTATTATCAATTGTGTATGAAATTGTTAAAAATAAACTATCGGTCAAAAGAAAAAAAAGAGCTATCAGAAATGAATTAAATACCAATTTAGGATTAATCCCTCAAAAAATTGAGCATATAAAAAGTTTGAAAAAAACTCTTGAAAGGCAAAAAATTTTACCATGCCAAAATGTTCACTGTACAACATATCTTTATGATTTTTATATAGGAGATATTGGTATACAGCTGACTAAAGATGAGCGAGAGAATCTTCATGTGATATATGAGAGTATAAGAGTAGTCGATAAATTTTTAGACGATGTATTTATACAATTTATCAATTTTAGAATGTCAGGACAGATATCAAAACCTTTTGAATTCTATATCGGAATGTGTGAGGAATTAATCAATAGATGTAATTTGGTACAAAATTTAATTAAAGAATATCTCGACGGTAATCTAAGAAAAATTACGGGTAACAAATTTTAGTTTAATACCCCTAATTATTTATGAACAATAAACGCAATGAAAAATTAGAATGTGACCATTGGTTAAATTCTTGGTGGGCGGAGATTATAATTTCTTTAATAATTATTTACAGCGTTGTAATAAATATTTTTCAAGTTATATATTGAATAGTAATTATTTATCAAGAGTGCAGCGAGGGGCTTAGCCCGATGACCTGCCAGCAACCCCGAAAATTATTTTCGGAAGGTGCTAATTCTAAACCCGAGAGGGAAAGATAAAGAATAGTTTAATTTTATTAGAAGTCTTTCTCTTTTCGGGAAAGATTTTTTTAATTATCTAATATAAAATGTTATGAAAAATTTTTTCACTATCAAACAAAAAATCGCGGGGGGAATAAAAGAAAAAAAAATTTATGAAATCGACAGTAGTGAAATAAGCGATTACCTTTTATTAGGTAGAGCTTTGGGGATTAATATGGAGCATTGCCTTGATTTGGGCGCAAAACACAAAGAAAACTTTTTTGGAAGAGTTTCTGCATATAGAATTATAGAAGATTCTAAAACAAAAAAGATTTCTGCCGAAATCAAAAAAATTACGAGTAAAGATATGCAATATATATCAGTATGCTTTTACGAAAAATTGGATAAAAGCGAAAAATAAGCGTCGGCGAAGTTGAGTAAAATCAAAATTTTATATTATGCTAATCCTTGCCATACCTTGACAAATGTTTATTATTAAAATATAATGAAAACATAATAAAAGAATTAATTTTAAAATTATGATTACTTATAACATCTCTTTAAATAAAGAATTAGCGAAAATCGTTGATAAACAAATTAAATCAGGAAAATTTGCTAATCGCAGCGAATTTTTTCGCCAGCTTTTGCGGTCTGTGTTTTTGTCAAGAGAAAAGAATGATATTACCGACGATTTTATTTATAGAGAGCCGTATTATAGCGAATTAAAACAAAGAGTAAAAAATTTAGAAACAGAAAAAGAAAAATTTATAAAAAACAATAAAAAATAAAAAAATCACTTGATTTTATCAAGAGATTTTTTATTAGCTATTAAAAATTTTAAAACACCCTTTGTTTTTAATATTTTCAATTGTTGTAAAATTGATGCGGTCGCGCTTATTTTACAACAATTCAATTATTCATTTTTAAATATCAAAAAAAGACTTATCAAAAAAATTTACAATTTTTTAATCATATAAGTCCCTTCCAATTTATACCCTAATTTTCTATAATATTCTCTTACGCCTATTCCTGAAATTACAGCTATTTTTTTAAATCTTTTTTGCTTTGCGATTTCTTCGGCTTTCAACATCAAGCGTTTTCCTAATCCTTTGTGCTGAACCGCTGATTTACCTTTACTATTTTTAATTGGAACTATTTTTCCATAAGTATGAAGCTCGCGTATTATTGCTGAATTTTTTAGCTCTGGAAAATTATTATAAAATCCCCCTACGCCCTTCAGCATCAAGTGCGGAGCAGACTCTTTGTCGAAGGGGGAAATATTATTTTTAAAATTGGGGATTCTTAAGCGCAAAAAGGCGAATAAAATTTTCCTGTCTTTTGATTCAAAACTTAAAAAATATTCTGTTCCGTCTCCAGCTTGATATTTTTCAATAAACAATTTTAAATCATTTTGTTTTATTTCTCTATTTCTCGCTTCTCTGCAACGAATACATTTGCAAACAACGCCCTCGTCCAATAAACGTTTTTGCAGAACTTGTCTTAAATTAGAAATTTTATTTCCCGCTTCTATGGAAACAGTCGGGATATCGCGGATTAATCTAATAATCCTTACATAATAAGGAACAGCCTTTTTCATTTTTATTAATAAATTTTCTAATTGTTTATCTGCGTATGGCTTATATTTTCCACGTTTCCACCAGCCATATAATCGCGAACCTTTTACAACAGCGCATGGATAAATTTTTATTTGGTCAGGACGAAAATTTCTATTTGAAAAAATCTTTTTAAATAGTGCTAAATCTTTCGCAGGCGTTGACCCAGGCAAATTCGGCATCAGATGATAGCAAATTTTAAATCCAGCCTGCCTTAATAATTTAGTCGCTCTAATAATATCTTTTATATCACTGCCTCTTCTGTTTAATTTTAAAATTTTATCATCAATGGCTTGAACCCCAATTTCAACCCTTGTGCATCCTAAATTTCTAAAATTGATTATTTCTTTTTCATTTATATAATCAGGCCTTGTTTCTAAAGTTAAGCCCACTATTCTATATTTTGCTTTTTCATTTTTCTTCTGTTCTTTTATTAACTCTTTTTTTAATTCTTTAATTTTTAATTTCGAATAATTATTTCGTAATTCGTAATTCGTAATTCGTAATTCATTGTTATATTCATTAGCTGAACGAAAACATTCTTTAATAAACCAATATTGATATTTTTTGCTAAAAAACGACCAAGTACCTCCCATCACAATCAGTTCAATTTTTTCAACATTATGCCCGTTTGCTTCCAACGCTTTAATGCGGATTGAAACTTGTTTATAAGGATTAAAATTACAAATTATCGCGCGCATTACAGCGGGTTCATTTGAAAGATAACTTTTGGGAATATTTTTTTCAGTAGGGCAATAAACGCATTTGCCCGGGCAAGAATAAGATTTTGTTAAAACAGCAATCGGCGCCACGCCTGAAAGCGTTCTGATTTTTCTTTTTTTTAATATTTCTTTTATTTTGTCGCCTTGCTTATTGTTTAATTTATTGTATAATTTTAATAATTCAGCGTTTGAAATTTGTTTCATTTTTTTCTGATAAAAAAATTCTCTTTTCAAACGCAAAAACTCCTCATTGTTTTGAGGATTAGCTTGGATTATTTTTTTAACTATTTTTTTTACTTCCATATATAAATGATTATATTATAAGTTTTTTAAACATACAAATTTATAGCTATTAAATATAATTAATTTTGACTATTTTGAACCAAAATGTAAATTCAAGAATTTAATGCGCCACTTTTGACATTTTCAGTATTTTAAAACATAAATTCAGCAATAATCTCATTTGGCGTTTTATAATTTAAAATTTTTCTTGGCATGTTATTTAATAATTCTTGAATTTTATAAATATCTTTATCATTAATATTATCTAAATTTGTTTTTTTTTGGCAAATATTGCCTGATAAGTTTGT
This sequence comes from Patescibacteria group bacterium, assembly GCA_034660655.1. Taxonomy (NCBI): domain Bacteria; species Patescibacteria group bacterium. The sequence continues at coordinate 4,531 of JAYEJU010000037.1, forward strand.
TAAAATTTTCATCTCCTCCTTTTTGCTAAGAACAATAAGGATCGCAGAAATAGGATTGGACATTGAAAATTTCTTTTGTTTTTTCATGATTCGCATTTTCAGTTCCATTATCTCTTGTTATAGTTTTAATAAGATTATAAGATAGCAAAGATTCAATTGTTTTCTAAATGGCTTGTTCTATTTTTTTAGCTGTTTTGTCTTCGCATTTATGGATTCTGCAAAACATGCTTTTTCTTTCATATTGCGTTGATAGGATATCTTTTTTTGTAAAAATCATACTGTCTGTTTCCCCAATCGCCAATTCTTTGTTTTTTTATCATAGGCAATAATTAACCTGCTCTCCAAGGTTTGGTTAACCAAATTAATGTTATTGCTTATGATAAATGATAAGTAAGAGTGGCGCAATAGGTTTTGAATGTAGTGACCAGTACACATTATTGACATTGTATTTTTAATATGATATTCTTTTATTTAGAAATACCAGTTAATCTAAAAAGGTCGAACTGGTCTAATATAGAAAATTTATTAAACTACTAAAAGAAATATATGGCAGATAAAACACCAGACCAAGAATTCGTGGAATACATTGTAAAAAACATCGTATCACATCCCGATGATGTAAAAACTGTAAGAACAGTAGACGAAATGGGAGTTCTTTTAACTCTTAAAATCAATCCTGAAGATATGGGTTTTGTTGTTGGACGGCAAGGGCAAACTGCTCGCGCTATCCGAACATTACTTAAAATCATCGGAGCTAAAGCAAACGCAAGAATCAACCTAAAAATTGAAGAGCCAGAAGGCGGAAGACGCCCAGCCCCAAGAAGAGAAGAAAAACCAGCTGAAAATGTTGACGCGGATATGGTTGATGACTTAAAAATCTAAATTTAGTTAGATTCACATAAAAAGTCGCGGTTGTAAAATCGCGACTTTTTTGATAGAATTATAATAATATGAAATTTAATATTCTTACAATTTTTCCTAATATTTTTGATTCCTATTTTTCAGAATCCATTTTAAAAAAAGCGCGAGATAAAAAGTTAATTAACATTAATATTGTTAATATCAGAAACTTTACAAATGATAAGCGCAAAACAGTTGATGATTCGCCTTATGGCGGAGGCGCTGGGATGATAATGAAAGTTGAGCCAATTTATAAAGCATTGCGATCATTAAAGAAAAAAAACAGGAAAAAAAGAAAAATTATTTTGTTAACTCCCACTGGAAAACAGTTTGACCAAAAAATAGCTAATAGATATTCTAAATTAGATGAGCTAACTTTTATTTGCGGACGATACGAGGGAATTGACGCCAGAATTGAAGAATTTACTGATGAAAAAATTTCTATCGGACCATATATATTAAATGGCGGAGAAATTGGAGCTATCACAATTATTGAAACAGTATCAAGATTAATCCCTAAAGTATTAGGCAATGAAAAATCTTTACAAGAAGAAACTTTTGCGTTAGAAAAAAAATCAAAAAAGTTTTTTATTGAATATCCGCAATATACGCGCCCTGAAATTTTTAAGATAAATAAAAAAAAATACAAAGCGCCAAAAATTTTGCTTTCTGGCGATCATAAAAAAATAGCAGAATGGAGAAATAAAAAATCTCGGCTCGTTGATCATTGATTGACATTTTAATAAAAAAAAGTTAATTTATTTTTATTATACGCGCCCATAGTTCAATGGATAGAACACCAGCCTTCTAAGCTGGTTATGGGGGTTCGATTCCCTCTGGGCGTACTGATATGGTGGCTATAGCTCAATGGTAGAGCACTGGTTTGTGGTACCAGTGATGAGGGTTCAATTCCCTCTAGCCACCCCAAATGAAAAAGCAAATCTTGTATTTTATGCTAACAAAAGTTATAAAAATAAATCCTAAAAACCCTGAAAAAGAAAAAATAAAAAATATAGTTAAAATTTTAAAAAAAGGAAAATTAGTCGCTTTTCCAACAGAAACAGTTTACGGACTTGGAGCTGACGCCTTAAATATTGACGCTGTAAAAAAAATATATTCTGTAAAAAAAAGACCTTTTAGCAAACCTCTGATAATTCATATCGCGAATAAAAAAGATGTTTATAAATTTGCCAAAAATATATCATCTGAAACAAAAATATTAATAAATAAATTCTGGCCAGGGCCATTAACTATTATATTTGAAAAAAAAGAAATAATTCCTGACATAATAACAACAAAAAAAATTGCCGTAAGAATGCCTAACAATAAAATAGCATTAGCGATTATTAAAAAATTTGGACATCCGATTACGGCGCCAAGCGCGAATATTTCAAAAAAGGCAAGCCTTATTGACGCTAAAAAAGTAATTGAAAATTTGTCAGGAAAAATAGAAGCAATTATTGACGGTGGAAAATCAAAAATCGGTGTAGAATCTACTATTATTGATTTAACCGAACATCAACTTATTCTATTACGACAAGGCGCGATCCCTTTTGAAAAAATTAAAAAGGTTTTAAAAAAATTTTATTAGTCTTTATCTTATTATACAAATTGTCAATAGACATTGAAAAATGTATAAACAAAAAACGAATAAATATTTATTCGTTTTTTTATTTGATAAAAATTTTTTTGAAATAACTGGTTATTATACAAACTTTTGATTTTTTAATAACAAAAATTTGTATGTTATATAAACTCGTGATATATTGAAATTAACTATTCATAATTATATAATAATATAATAATATTTTTTACGCAAATAAAAATATTTAAAAATTTATGACTTTTTTAGGAAAAATAATTTTTGGTTTAATCGGCATATGCATTGGATTTTTACTGGTTAAATATTCAAATTCAATCTGCCAAAATTTTGGCTCTGTATATTCAGCTGAAAAATATTTTGGTTCTTTTGGAGGAACGCGTTTAATGTGGAAATTTTTCGGCTCGTTAATAATTTTTATTTCTTTTTTGTTGATGACGGGACTTTTGGGCAAATTTATAACAACAATATTATCTCCATTTATGCCAAACTAACAATTTTTTTCTATTTTTAAAATAAAAAACGGTTTAAAACCGTTTTTTTTGTTTGTAAATTTTAAAAATTCTTGTAGATAATGTTAGTATGTGTAGATAGAATTCCTGCCTGCCGGCAGGCAGGGAACCATCGACATCCTATTTATCCCACACTAATTATATTTATATATTTATAAGATTTTGGTAGGTGTAGATGGAATTGAACCATCGACCCCCACGTTATAAGCGTGGTGCTCTAACCCCTGAGCTATACACCCAAAAATCACTTTAACACTTTAACCACACAAACACTTTAACATTTAAACAATTCAATCATTAGTCATTAATTTTCTATTTATAATCTCATTATACCACAAAAAACAGCAGGGGTTAATAAGCTATTTTTCTAACACACTTTTCAATTTTTCTACCATTTCTTTTTCAGCTTCTAACAAATGCTTTCTTGATGTGGTTAAAACTACCATTCCATTATCTTCTCGCGGACAATAAGCTGACAGAATAGAAAGAAGATCTATTTTATCTTTGTCTTTCAAAATTACCTTGATTTTATTATCCGCATCTTGAAAAAATAAAACTGCTAATTTTACTGTTGGCATATTTATTATCAAATCGTCTATGACTCCCCTCAGATAACTTTCATTAGTGTTTGTTTTCACAAAATCTTCATTAGTGACTAATGACCAAACCAATTTTCCGCTAACGTCTTCTTTCAACCTTGCTAAAATTCTGCCCCATAATTTTAAATTGTCAACTGAATAAACTTGATGCAAATTTTCAATTATTTTTTCTCTGTTCGCGCCCAATGCTATTAGCTCAGCTACGACAGTTAATGTCTTTGCAGTGACAGACATTGATTTAAAGCTATTTGTGCTGTCAATTATTCCTGCTAAAAGCAAATCAGCGATTTTTTCATTTATTTTTGAATCGTTTTTGTCTTTTTTTAACAAAAAGAAAATTATTTCAGCCGTGGAGCTGGCTGTTAATTCAACTAAATTAATTTGCCCAAATCGTTCATTGTTTGGAAGATGATCAATATTGATGATAGTAGTATTATAAAAAAAGTTGGCGTGATTTTCAAAAATTTTTCCCAAAGATTCTAAATCAGGAGAATTAATTGTAAAAATAAGATCATATTTTAATTCTGGCTCTTTCGCTGTTATATCGTTTTTTGAAAAATAACCGCTTTTAGGCTCAATGATAATATCAAGGGAATTTTCTTTTCTCTCATATCTTAAAGAGTCAACTTCTATTTTAGATGTGTCTAAGCTTATCACAAATTTTTTATCTTGCTGAAAACCAGACTTTATATCTTCTATATAAGGCAAAAAATTAAATTTGTCTTTTATTTTAAAATCATCGCAAATAACATCAACTGGCTTGCCAATGCTTTGCAAAAAATAAGACAAACTCAACGCCGAGCCAATGGTGTCTCCATTATAATTTTTGCGAAAAATAATTAAAATATTACTGCTTTTTTCTATGGCAGCAAATATTTGCTCTTTTGTTTCCAACATAATTTTGATTAAAACTAAAAAAATTTAACACGAATTTATTGCAACAATTATATTATAATATATAATTAGATTATAAAAGTCAAGGGTTATTTTATACTTGTAAAGGTTAAATAGAAATGTCCTATTTGGACATTTTAACGAATTTATTAGAATATTTAAATTTTGGCCAAAGATGATTTTTAGGCGGTATATATGGCTTTCTGTTTGTCGGCGTTTGCGCGATAACCCATTTTGTTTCTTAATTGTTTTTTTTAAGTCTCTCTGGCAATAATTTGTAATTAAGATATTTTCCCATAATCCTGAAATGAATAGTTTTATCCGTTCTTTCTTCAACAATGATTTTATCTTGTTTGCAAATTGTTGCTGGCTGGTTATTTCTTAGTTGGTAATAATTTTTTTTATGGCTTATTGTAAAATCATTTCTAACTGTTCTTTGATATTGTCTTGAGAATATAGAATCTAATTTGCTTGTTTCCTGTTTAGTTAATTTGGGTAAAGTTTGAAATTTCGGACTAAAAGTGATATGCTTTTAGTATGAAATTAAATTGTAAAAATTGTAATTCAAAAAGATTTTGGAAATTAAATGACAACCGATTTAAATGTAAAAAATGTTTTTTAAAATTTTCTCCTAATAAAAATAAAATTAAAATTTCCAATAAACTTTTAAAACAAATAATCTCAGAATTTGTTTTAGAACATTCCACTAATACTATTTTAGACAGAATTAATATTTCCAAATATAAATTATTAAAAATATTAACTTTGCTTAGAATAGAAATGACTAAGGATGTTCCAAAAATATTTGAAGGAATTGTGGAAGTCGATGAAACTTATCTTGGCGGGCAATGGAAAAATAAAAGGCTTGGTATTAAGAAAAAGGCTATATTACAAGGAAAAATAAACAAGCGAGGGTTGGGAATAATTAAACAACCAGCCTTTGGAATACTTTGCAAAAATGGAACTGTCTGGGCGGAAATTGTAAGTTGAGTTAAAAAAAAGATCTGCAACCAAGAATAGAAAAACAAGTTAAAAAAGGTTCAACAATTTGCTCCGACACTTGGAGAGGTTATACTGGAATTGCTCAAAAAGGATATGTCCATAGATTAGTAAATCATTCTAAAAACGAATACTCTAATAAACGAGGAAACCACATTAACGGGCTGGAAGGATTTTGGGGATATATGAAAAGAAAGCTGTCCGCGAGAGGCGGGGTTAGAAGGGAAAAACTGCATTTATTTTTGGGAGAATATGTCTGGAAATACAATCATAGAAAATTGAATTTTAAAGAGCGAGAAAACCTTTTATTTAAGCTAATAATTAAGTATTTTAAGTCCGAATAATCGAACTTAACCATAATATACTTATCCATATTGATTTTATATTTAGTTAATTAAATAACTAAATATCTTACCACATTAGATAGGACATTTCTATTTCCCCTAAGTAGGACATTATCATATAATTTTCACAGGGTTATTTTATACTTATTTTAATATTCCATGAGCAATGATTTACAAAAATCAATAATTTCAACTTTGGTTTTTTTTGATATGTTTGATTATCCGTTAACAGAATTAGAAATTTGGAAATTTTTTTACAAAAATAATTCTTATAATAATTATTCTAATTTTTCTATATTTGATATTAAAAAAATTTTAAATAATGAATTATCAAATAAAATTAAAAACAAAAACGGATTTTATTTTTTGCAAGGAAGAGAGAATATCGTTGATATTAGAAATAAACGATATAATCAAAGTTTTTATAAATTTCAAAAAGCAAAAAAAGCCAGCAGAATTTTTTCATTGCTTCCTTTTATCAAAATGATTGGCATAGGAAATTTTATGCCGTCTAATAATACAAAAAAAGAAAGCGACATTGATTTTTTTATTGTTGTTAAAAAAAATAGAATCTGGATATCAAGATTTTTCTGTGTTTTAATTTCTCAACTACTTGGCTGGCGACCGACTAAAAAAAATAAAGAGGATAAAATATGCCTTAGTTTTTTTGTTACTGAAAAAAATCTTGCTTTGCGAAATATCGCGATCGCTAATGAAAAAATCAATGACATTTATCTCTGTTGTTGGATAGCAACACTTTATCCTATCTACAATAAAAACAAAACTTATGAAAATTTTATCAGCCAAAACAGCTGGGTAAAAAAATATCTGCCAAATTTTACTGAAATAATGCCAAGTCAAAAAAGAAAAATAAATCCTTGTTTTTTTTCTTTTATTTTTTTATTTTTAAACTTTAATTTTTTAGAAAAAATTGCAAAAAAGATCCAGCTAAAAATTATGCCTGAAAATTTAAAAAATCTTGCCAATAAAAGCGACGGCGTGATTGTCAATGACAATATTTTAAAATTCCACGATAATGACAAAAGAAAATATTATAGAAGTAAATTTTTAAACACCTATGAAAAAATTATTTGAATATTCGTTGTATCTTTTTATTTTTTTATTGCCGTTACAAACCTGTTTTATTATACGGAACGTAATTATTAACGGATACAAATGGCAATATGGAACAATTTGTTTTTATTTAAGCGACGCTGTTCTGATTGTTCTGCTTTTAAGCGGGCTTTATAATTTAATTTTAAAAATCAAAAAAAATCCTCCTTTAAAAACTTCCTGGCGAATGGCAATCACAGCAATTTTAGGACTGTTTATTTGCTATTCTTTTATTTCTGTTTTTTGGGCAATAGACAAACAGCTCGCGTGCTATTCAGCAATAAAGCTTGCCTCGGCAATAGCGCTTATTTTTATTATTCTTAATACAAGAATTAATTGGAAAAAAATACTGATTATTTTTATTCTATCAGCTGTTTTGCAAGCTGGATTAGGAATATGGCAATTTTCAAATCAAAAAACTTTTTCAAACAGCTGGCTTGGAATAAGCAGTTACGACCCAAGCGATGTCGGTGTGTCAGTAGTACAGACAACAGAACACAGGCGATGGTTGCGATCTTATGGTGGTTTTCAGCATCCTAATATTTTTAGCGGTTATCTGTCAATAGCCTTGCTTTCAGCAATAGGTCTTTATTTAAAAACACAAAAATCTGAAAAGAATTATCAGAATTTATTGCAAAATTCTTTTATTCTATTTAGCGTAATTATATTATTCACAGCGCTTTTAACATCTTTTTCCCGCGCGTCATGGCTTGCTCTTGCAATAGGATGCGCTAGTATATTCTTTTTTAAACTAATTAAAAAAGATAAAGATGATTTGTTTAGCCTTTTTAAAATCTTTCTGATTTTTATTCTGATTTCAGGAATACTTGGTTTTATTTTTAAAGAAGCTTTTATCGCCCGATTGTCAATGAATAATCGGCTGGAAGTGAAATCAATTACTGAACGAATTGATTATTCACTTCAAGCAAAAAATCTAATAAAAAATAATTTATTTTTTGGAGTTGGCGTTGGAAATTACACTTTGGCTAATTATCATAAAATAAATAAAGAATATCCTGCATGGTATTTCCAACCTGTTCACAATACTTATATTTTAATTCTTGTTGAATTAGGAATAATCGGCGCGACTCTGTTTTTAGCCCTTTTAATTTTATTGTTTTATAAATCTTTAAAATTAACGTCAATTATTTTTAAAAATAATAATTTTACCATTATATTTTTCAGCTGTCTGCTTTCTCTGTTTGTAATAATGTTTTTTGATCATTGGCTTTGGAGTTCTCATTTTGGCATATTGCTGTTTTGGCTTATATTTGGAATCTATCTAAAATTTTTAAACGCAAGTGAAATAAAAAATTAAAATAAAAAAAACCCGCTGACTTCACGCCAACGGGTTAAAACTCTTATAAATTATAATTTTGTCAATTCTTCTCGCGCGACTTTTCTATCATCCCATGGAATTTTTTTGCCGTTAGCCACGCAAATCGCTTGCTCACTTCCTTTGCCAGTGATCAAAACCAAATCGCCTTTTTTTGCCAAAAAAAAGGATTTTTTAATTGCTTCCCTTCTGTCTAAAATTTTAAAAAGATTTTTATTTAAAATTTTACCTTTTTCTATCGCGCCTTGAGACACATCATCTATGATTTTTTTTGGATCATCGTTATAAGGATCTTCATTTGTTACTATAATATAATCAGCGTTTTTACCGGCAATTTTTCCTAAAATAGGACGGCGCGCTATGTCTCTTCCGCCGCCGCAAGATCCCAAAATATGAATTATTTTATTTGTTTCTAAACTGTTTACAAATTTATATAATTGTTTTAAAGATTCTGGTTCAGGCGCGTAATCAACAATAATTTTGAAATCCTGTGCTTCGTCAATAATTTCCATTCTTCCTGGAATTTTTTTTATTTTTTCTAAAATATTTTTTATTTCATTTATATCCAATCTTTGGCTTAATCCAACCCCGATACTTGCTAAAGAATTGTAAATATTAAATTTACCTAACAATTTTAAATTAAAATTTTGGTCTTTTAATTCAAAGCTTAAACCTTGTTTTTTACATTCACAATTTTTAGCTAATAAATATTTATTAACTAATTCAAATTTTTTATTTTCTGGATTTAAAAAATAACCAATTTTCTGATCAACTTTAAAATCTAAAAAATCTTCGCAATGCTTGTCGTCTAAATTTGCCACAATTATTTTTTTGATTTTTTGATTATCTATTATTTTACGCTTTGATTTTTCCAAATGTTTGAATAGTTTAAGCTTTGCTTTTTTATAATTTTCAAATCCGCGATGCGCTTCAATGTGCTCAGGAGTTAAATTAGTAAAAACAAGAATATCATAATTTATTCCCAAATGCCGAAATTGTTTTATGCCTTCTGAAGAAGTTTCTATAACAGCGTATTTGCATTTTTTTTTAAACATTTGCGAAAGCATTTTTTGCAATTCGAACCTGCCAAGCATTGTCATTTTTTTATCATTAAGCCATTCTTTGTTGGCAATTTTAAAAAGCGTTGTGGAGGTTTCTCCTGTTTTTATTCCTTGTGCTTCTAAAATTTTGGCAATTAAATGAGTTGTTGTTGATTTTCCATTAGTTCCCGTAACTCCGATTACAATCAATTTATCGCTTGGACATCCATAAAAAAAATTAGCCGAATAACTCATAACTTTATGATAATAAGGCTGAAAAAATTTAAACACTGTTTTAGGAATAATTTTTTTAATCGCGATAAAAATTTTTTCCATATTAAAACAAAAATATTTTTATTTATTTTTTCCTATTTCTTTCAACGCTTCTTTAATTTTATTATCAATACCTTTAACTTCTTTTGGCAATGATTTAACTATCTGCTGTGAATTATATAAACTATATCCTAAATTAATTAAAGCATTAACAACATCTCCATCTTCATCAGAATATTTAATCTCTTTTAAATTTTCATCCCCAACAACAAGTGCTTTGTTTTTTAGTTCAACAATAATTCTATCGGCTGTTTTTTTTCCTAAGCCAGGAGCTTGGCTTAAAATTTCAGGACGATTACCAGCAATCGCTGATTTAACACTATTTACGCCGATAGAATCTAATAATGCCGAAGCTGATTTCGGACCAACGCCTGAAATAGAAATCAGTAAAATAAATAAATCCAACTGTTGCTTGTTTTCAAAACCGTATAATTTTATCGCGTCCTCTCTCCAATATTGATAAGTGAACATCTCTATTTCTTGCGTTTTTTTAATCCTGCTTAAAAAATTTTCGTGAAGCAAAATTTGATAACCAACATCGCCAGCCAATAAAATCACGGACTTTTCATCTTTTTCTATAACTGTTCCTTTTAAATAAGCTATCATAATTTAAAATTATTGATATTAGTTATACTCTTTTTTTATCCGTTTTTGGCAAAAAAGACAAAACAACAATTATTAAAATCGCCAACGGAATTGCCAAAATTGCGCCAAACATTCCTCCTACTTTAAATCCTGCCATTAAAGCAACAATGCTGATAATAGGATTAATTCCAACAACCTTTTGCATAATTTGCGGAACTAATACCATATTTTCAAATTGCTGGATAACAACATAAATAATAATAACAATCAAGGCGCTAACAGGAGATTGGAAAAGAGCTAAAAATACTGCTGGAATTGCTCCAATGATCGGGCCTAAATAAGGAATAAATTCTGTTAATCCAGCAATCAAAGCCAAAACAAGCGCATATTTTATTTTAAAGATAGATAATGCTGTAAAGGTTAAAACAAAAATAATCAGACTTAATAACATCTGCGCCCTTGCCCAATCCCCTAGCTTGTCTTTGATTTTATTTGACAATTTTACAAAATCTTTTCTATATTTTAATGGAATTATATTTTGCGCCATATTGTTAATAAAAGATTTTTCTATTAACATATAAAAACTAATTACTAAAATTATGAAGAAAGACGCGAATCCTCCAAAAATTCCAGCTATGATTGATACAATACCCTTAATCCCGCCTCCAATACCCGCGCTTAATACATCTAAATTATTCTGAACATTTTCTTTAATTCCGTATTTATTATAATATTCTTCTAATTGCGAAAAATTTGCAAAAGCTTTGTCTAAATAATGCGGAAAAATTTTAATTAAATCACCGACTTGGCTGATAATAATTGGAACAAGAAGAATAAAAACTGAAATTATAATAATAAATAAAAATAGATAAATAATAGCAACACCAGCTGGACGCGGTATATTATAAGACTGCATTTTATTCACTATTGGATTAAACGCCGCAAAAAGAATAAACGAAATAAAAAGCACTAATACAATATTAGACGCTAAATACAAAAAATAAAAAAGTAGAAAAAAAATTGCGATTTTTACGATTGAAGCAGTTGATATGCTTAATTCGTTTTTTGTTAAATTTGACATAAAATTAATTTAAAATATTAGACTTATTATTTAATAATGTTAAAGTAAAAAAAACAATAAAAATTTCTAATTAAAACCCTATGAAAAAATATATTTCTAAAAGCGAAAAACAGACTCTGTTTTTCGCTAAAAATTTTGCTAAAAAATTAAAAGGCGGTGATGTTATATCGCTAATTGGAAATTTAGGAAGCGGGAAAACAGTATTTACAAAAGGGGTAGCAAAAGCGTTAAATATTAAAGAGCGCGTATCCAGCCCTACTTTTAATATAATCAAAATTTACAATATACCGCGAACAACAGGCAAAAAAATTAACGCTAAATATTTATACCACATTGACGCTTACCGTTTAAAAAATTCAAAAGATTTAATAAATTTAGGGATTGATGAAATGTTATCATCTAAAAAAACAATTACAATCATTGAATGGGCTGATAAAGTAAAAAATATTCTGCCCAAAAATAATATCTCTATACAATTTCAAACAACTAATAATAAAAATGAAAGAATAATAATTATACGCAATCGCTAACCAATTTGGTAACATTTTTAACAGCTTTGGTTGGATAGCTTAAATTGAAAATTGAAAATTTTATAATTCTACTTTGAAACCCTAAACACTTCTTCAACTGTTGTTATACCCTTAATAGCTTTCAAAATTCCGTCTTGAGCCATGGTTACCATTCCTTTATTAATAGCTGTTTCCTGCATTTTAGCTTCAGAAATATTTTTATCAGATAAAACTATATCTTTCATATCTTTATTAAAGTCAATAATTTCAAAAATTCCAATTCTGCCTTTATATCCGATGTTTCCGCATTTATCGCACCCATTGCCTTTGTAAAAATCAATTTCGTTTAATTTATTTAAATTTATTTTTTCTCGCAACTGTTTTGTGGATTGAGTAAAAATATTTTTAATTTGTTCTATTGTTTTATCATCTATTTTTATTTTTTCTTTGCAATGCGGGCAAATCCTCCGAACTAATCTTTGCGCCATTATAGTATTTAAAGCCGGCACTAACAAAAAATCCTTTACCCCCATAGACAAAAGCCTGGCAATCGCACCAGAGGCGCTGTTTGTATGAACAGTGCTTAAAACCAGATGCCCTGTCAGAGCTGATTGAATGGCAGTATCAGCTGTGTCAATATCGCGAATCTCGCCAACCATTATAATATCAGGATCCTGCCTTACAAGAGAACGGATTGCTTTAGTAAATGTATAACCGCTGTCTGAATTAACACTGCTTTGGTTAATGCCTTCCAAACGATATTCAATAGGATCTTCAATGGTTATAATTTTAATTCCTTCCTTATTTAGTTTGGTTAAAATAGAATATAAAGTTGTAGTTTTTCCAGAGCCGGTGGGTCCTGTATTTAATATCATTCCATTTGGGCTTTTTACGCCTTTTTCTAAAATTTTAGAAGATTCGTCGCTCAAGCCAAGCTCTTTGATGGTCAACATCTCACGTGAAAACATTAAAATTCTAATCGCGACGCTCTCGCCAAAAGCAGTGGGAAGGGTGGAAATTCTAATATCGATCTGTTCTTTATCTATAAAAACTGTAAATCTTCCATCTTGAGGTTTATCATTAACATTAATCTTAAGCCCTGACACTAATTTGATTCTTGATATTAAAATTTTCCATTTTTCTTTTGGTAAAACAGTCACATCATGCAAAATCCCATCAATTCTAAATCTAACTTTAACACTATCTTTTTCAGCTTCAATATGAATATCAGAAGCATCAATATTTATCGCAACACCCAATAATAAATTAACAACATCTGTTAAAGAAATTTTTTTAATTTTATCAGTTATATCTTTAAAATTTTTGATATCTTTAAATTTTTTTAAATCTTTTCCTATTATCCGCACGCCATCATCTTTCTTTTTCTCTTCCGGCAATTTGGCATATCCATTAAATGCCATAATAAAACTATTCTCTGAAATTAAATAAACAACTATTTTTTTATTAAAAAAAATATCTTTTATTTTAGCAATAAAATCTTGAACTTTTTTTTCTTTTGGATTAACAACGCCTAACCGTAGCTGCCTGTCGCCATAAAAAAAACAGACCATTTTATATTTTTCAGCATCAGCTTTGCTAATTATTTTTAAAGCGTCTTGAGAGATAGGAAAGCCAAACAAATTTATATAAGCAAAATTAAACTCTTTTGCGTCGCTTTTTATAAATTCTTCCTTCTCTTTCACGTCAATCTCTTTAATTTTAACATTAAAATCATCTATAGTTTCATCACTAGCAAGTTGAACTTTTTTTCTGTTTGTTATATCGCTCATAATTTTATTATTTTTTAAATTTACTGGCTAAATTTACCATAACACTTTTCCCTGTCCTCTTGTTATTATTTAAATGTATAAACATTAGTGTCCACACAGAATAATTATAGGAAACTAACATAGATATAAAAAATAAAATCAATAAAACTATAAAGCAAGGAATAAATATAAAATAAAAATTAAAGCTAACCCAGCTTGACATATAAAGACTAAAACTGCCTAAGGACGTTAAAGGAATCAACAAAATTATAGCCACTAATATCATTATATATTTAAAAATAGAGTTAATTATAAACAAAAAAAACGCCATCTCAAAATTTACAAGACAATTTTTATAAAATAAAATTGCTCCATCTTTAATAGAAATTATTGGATTTTTGCCTTTTAAAACAACAAAAGCCAAAGAATATTTCATTATTAAAGAACAAATTACTAAAATAATAGTAATTATAATTGAAAAAATAAAAGACCAAATCGCAATAATTGACGACTCAGCAACAAATGCTAAAACGCTAAATGTTGCCAATAAAAATGATAAAGTCCATATTATATATTTTTCAATAATATTCAAACTTAAAATCCGCCAAAAATTTCCGCGCCCTATGGATAATCCGCTGGGAATATCTATTTTTTCTTTTTTATTTAATTTAAAAACAGAATAAACCAATCCTCCTTGGGCTATAACTGAAATAAAAATCAGAATAATGGATATAAATATAATCAGAAAAAACATAAAAACAATCATAAAAAATGAAAACCAATCAGAAATTACCGCATTTTTTATATTGCTAAAAAATGAATTGCTAAAAATTCCAATATCAACAAGGCTAAAAATAATACCGTCTTGTTTGAAAATTCCAGAAAAAGAGCTTGAAGTAAAATTATACCAGACCCCACCGCCAAAAATAAACGAGAATAGCCCGAAGAACCATAAAAGTTTATTGCGCCAAACTAATTTCCAAGAATCAATCAAGATTCTTAAATAAAAAATGTTTTGTTTAATCATAAATTTTTTCCTCCTAAATTAAATTTGTTATTTAAATTAATTATACCACAAATCTATTATTTATTATTAATTTATAATTTAATTATATCAATCCACTTAAAAACTTATCAGCGCTGATTATTCTGATATTATCCTGTAAAAAATCAACACCTGATTCTTTCACAACTTGATATGAAAACGGGATATTTAGTTTTTTGCTAAAATATTTTAAATGTTTGGAAACTTGTTTGTCAGACGATTTTGCTTCAACTGCTATCCATGGTTTTTTGTTCACTGTTATTAAAAAATCAACTTCTCTTCCTTCTATGTCCCGCAAAAAACGCAAATCAGTTTTATATCCTTCGTTATCATATAAAAAATGCGACATTTTTAAAAGATGCGAAGCAATTATATTTTCAAAACGCGAATCAATATTTTCAACTTGAGACCAATCCCATAAATACATTTTGGGCTCTTTTCGCAATGTTTTTATTAAGCTGGCTGAAAACGGATAAATTCTAAAATGATAATAAAATCTTTCTAAAATATCCACCCATAAAGAAACTGTTTTATGCGTTACTTGCAAATATTCCCGCAAAGAATTCAAAGACAAAAGCGATCCGACTTTTTCTTGTAAAATATCAACTAAAACTTGCAAAGATGACAAATCGCGCACCTGCTCTACATCTCTGATGTCCTCTTTCACCAACCTGTCTAACCGCTCATTGTGAAAACGGCGCAATGTTCTTTTGTCTTTTTTAATAAACGGTTCTGGGAATCCTCCAAAATTTAACAAGTCTTTAAAATTTTTTTCTATGTTTTTAACATCTGGAAAAAATATTTCTTTAAATATTTTTAAATCTGGCTTTAATTGTAAAACTTCAGCAACTGAAAAAGGATGAAGCCGAAAATAACGATACCTGCCCATTAAAGAATCACCGCCCTTGCGATACAAATCAAGCCGCGCGCTTCCAGTGACTAAAATATTAAACTTGTCTTTATATTTATCAAACTCGCCTTTTAGATAATTTTTCCATTGTTTGTATTTATGAATCTCGTCAAAAATAATCAATGCGGATTCTGCTTCAAATTTTCCCCGCAAAATTATTTTTCTGTCTTCGCGATTATCCCAATTAAGATAAGTGTATTTTTTATAATCCTTATCTCCAATATATTTGGCCAAAGTTGTTTTGCCGACTTGCCTTGGTCCGCCAATAAAAACCATTTTTTCTTTTAAATCAGAGGCTACGGAAGAATGCAAATATCTTTTTTTAATCATAATATTTTATTTTATTATTATTCATAAATATTATACCATAGTCTAAAAAAAACGCAAGAATTTTCTACTTGGGTCAAAACTATCGGATTTTGTAAAATTCCATTATTCGCTTAATTTTTTATTTTTAATCATCTTAATATCCCTTGCTTCAATTTTCTTAATATGTTTTTCTGGTTTTAAATTTTCTGGCATAGTTCCACCAATTTCTTTAATGGTACTTCTTACTTTATTTCCTACATCAAAATGAGTCACATTAGCTTTTTCTTCTCCTGAAATTTTTTCTTTAATAATTTTTTCATCAGTCTGGGTAATACGAAATAAATTAGCCGCTAGTTCAGTAGAACCAGCCCTGTCCAAAATATTATCTTTGCCAATTCCTTTTTTTATTTTTATATCATCTGCTGTTAAGCCGTATAAACCTAAATATCCATAATTATTAAATTTGCCGAAATTACTTACGCCTGCTTTTTGCGCTGTTTTAAATAATTTTTTATTATGGTCTTTAACTTCTTTTCTAACAAATAATCTTTTTCTATCTTTATCCATTTGCTGAAATATTTCCTGCTTTCTAGTCTGTATCGCAAAATATGTCTGAGCTGTCGCAATTTCCTGCTTTCTTGGATCGCCATTTTGGGCGATTAAATAACAGGCATATCTTGAAAGATGATAATCTTCTATTTTTCTAATCGCTTCTTTTGCTGTATCTTTAGCGATTTTTATCATTTTGAGTGCGTACACAAAATGATCCTTTACTTCTTGTTCTGAGCTTTCGCAAGCAATCTTAGCTTTTTTAATTGCATTTTCAAAATCACGCCAATTTTTATACCCCAAAAGAGGCATCAATTCTCGCGCTTCCCAATATTCCACGCCTTGCTTATTTATTTTTTTAATACTTTCAAAATTTTTATTCGGTCCTAATAATGTTATTTCTCTTGGCATAGTTTTATTTTCTGAATCTATTTTTTATTGTTATTTTGTCCATACTTATTTATAAACTTTTATAATATCTTTCAATCTTTTTAGCCATTAATTTTCGACGCATCTCTAAAAATTCAAAATAATCATCAATATTCATATTAAATATTTCTTCAGGAATACAATGCTTTTCTAAATTTGTTTTTAAATCATTCATATTCATTATACCACCGTATTTTAATTTTTCTCCATTACATTGTTTTATTATTTCTTTAAAATATTCGCTTGGCGCTTTTTTACCTATTCTAATATTAACTTCTGTTTGTGTATATACAAAATTGGCAATTTGGTTATAATCGCTTCTAGATTTGTATTTTGTTTTTAAATATTCTTTTGGAAAAATATGATGAATATCACCACGATGACTTATCATATTATCTACTGTAATATCTGTTGAAAGAAATCCTTTATCCCTATTTTTAACTTGAGACGCAAAAAATACATTAAGATAGGGACTATTAACCGTTGCCCTATCTAAATTACTCACTAACCCAACACTCCAAAAAATATCTGATAATTCAGCATCTTCTATAGACTGCAAATACCCGCTAACCCCTTTGTTAGAAATATTTTTAATATCAAAATCAAATTTTGACTCAGGAGATCCTGAATATCTACCTGTTAGTAATGACATCACAAACCATTTTTGAACATATTTTTCTATTAACGCGCTTTCTTGTTTCTTGCTCTTTAAGTTTAAGATAAAGAATATAAGCAAAATTTAAAGCATTTTGTGAGCGGATTAAACTTCTGCTAATAAAACCACAAGACTTGATTATCATTACAAATCTCTCAAAATTAGTTTTATTTATAAAACATAAAACACCTGCCTTTAATTTTTGAAATGATTCTTCCATTATTTCCTGATCAAATGACTTGGTTATGAAATTTCTGCCTGAAAGCAAGCTAACTAATTCACTCATTTTCCCTCGCTCAAACTCTTTAGTAAAACTAACCCTTAAGATATCAGAATAATCAGGATCATAAAGATCATCATTAATATTTTTTAACCAAGCAATTTTTTGTAGATATAATGTATTATTGCTAAATTCTTTATCATTTTCTTCAATATTTTTATAAAATTTTGGCTCTTTGGCTAAATGCGCAAAATAATCAATACACTTTCTTAAATTAACTCCAAATTTATCTTCCGTATCATAAGAAGCAATTTTTGACATAGCAAAATCTGCTTGGCTCAGCACTACTCCTTTTGAATTGATACGAATAAAAATTTCCGTAACTGTTTCTATATCTAAACCTGCCTCTAGATCAATGAAACCAACTTGCTTATTTTTTATTTCTAACAAGCGAGTAATATTTTGTTCAATTAAATCTTTTCTAACATCAGGATTTTTTTGGCAATATTCATTAACAGCTCTGATTAAAGTTCCTTCCTTGCTCATTAATTCAGAAATGTCGTGAATCCATTTAGCGTCTCTTTGTATTGCCGGCGTTAAAGTGGCAAATTTCTCTATAATTGGATTAAAAGCAATATATATTCTTTTTTCTTTATAATCTTGATCAACAATTTTTTCTCCCAAAATAGTTGCCCTTAATGCTGTAATCCTTTGTTGACCATCTATTAAAATTTTTTTGCCTGCTGATAAACCACCATCTTTTAAACACACATCTGGATTTTTCCAAGAAATAATATATCCGATAGGATAACCGCGATAAAGTGAATCCATTAAATCTCTTACTTTTATTGTATTCCAAACAAATGGTCGCTGAATTTCTGGGATAGCAATTTCTTTTGATTGCACCCAATTTAAAATATTGCTAATTAAATATTGATTTACACTATATTTTTGCATAATCTAAAAAATTTAATTTTTTTATTTACCCTTTATTATTACAATATTTGATCCTTAAATAATTACATTATTTTGAGGTTCAATTATCGTTAAAAATTTATCAGACATTGAACATAACTTATAAACACCAAAAATAAAAAATATTAATAATATTAACCCAGTGATAATTTGTTTTTTATTTTTTTCTAAATTGGTTTTTTCCCAAAGATACCAAATGGCTATAGACGGAACTGTTAAATACCATATCCAAAAAGATAATAAAATTATTATTATTAAATAAATTATTTTGATTATATTTTTTTGTTTTTTCTTTATGACCATTTTATGTCTTAATTTTTCTTCCTCGGATATATATTTTTCAAAAGTAATAATCACTTTATCCTTATTGTGACCAGCCAATAAAACTAATGGCATAAAAATACAAAATAAACAACATCCTTTCCCCCCTTTATATCTCCCAGCTTCCGTAATTCTACTTTTTTCTTTCCAGCCGTATTTTTCCATTTCTAAAATTTTTTTAGCCATTTCTTTCTGTCCTCTTTGCGTAATTTCAAATGTTAAAGTTTTAATAATTTTATATTTTTCTTTTGCTTCTTTTTTCTTCTTTTGAATATTCAGCATACTTCCACAGTGCTTACATTTAATAGCTTCAACATTAATTTATTCAGCGCAAAACGGACATTTTTTAGTATTTTCTTCAGACATAATTTTATATAATCCTAAATAATAAAATTTTATAGTTTAAAATATAATCAATAATTTTATTATGGCAAACTTTCGCACACTACGCCATCATCATCTGCGTCTAATTTATGAATATCGCTTCCAACTTTTTTAATGCAACAATCATAAACAGATTGAGCTTCTACTTGAGTTGAATAATCAGAGCAATTATAAAGATTGCCGCTGCAATCACATTCTGTAATAATTATCACTTCCTCATTATTATTGGCGCTATTCTCTGGATCATAATTCTCGCATACTCCATCAGCCCAAAGACCATTTTTATTTTCTCTTGCAAATTGCTCTGCTTGCTTAAATTCGTTTTGATATTTATATGGCAAAAAATAAGTGTATTCGTAAGCATAACCATCGTTAATCATCAGCTTGTTAAAATTTGTTCCATCTTCTAAAAATACATATCTTAACAATCTATTATATTTATCTCTTTCTCCTTGCGTATCATCACTTTCTAATTTTACTTTTTTCCCAGTCAATAAATTTTTTGCTTTATTTGACGCTTCTATACCAAAACATTCTACTGTTTTAGTTGGATGAACAGTTTCAGGAGTATCAATTCCTATAAGTCGCAATGTTTCATTATTGCCATCTATATCTACAGTTATTGTATCGCCGTCAATAACTTTAATTACAGAATAATATTTTTCAATAAAAACAAAA
The DNA here is from genome assembly GCA_034660655.1 of Patescibacteria group bacterium. Taxonomy (NCBI): domain Bacteria; species Patescibacteria group bacterium. Next base: position 24,620 of record JAYEJU010000037.1, read on the forward strand.
TTTGAATTATTTGATATTTTAATTTGTTCAAGATTATCATTATTTATTCCAAGCCCCAAATTTCTCATTACTTGAAAAGCGTCCGCTGGTCTGCCCAAAAAATACATTTTTAAATCAATTGGATTAACATAATACGCTTTTCCGCTGTCTTCAATTTTAAGCAAAATCTTGCCAGATAATCTTTTTGGCGCGACATTATTGAAAGAATCAAAATCTTTATTTGAAATCCCCAATCCTAACTCCCGCATTGCATTAAATGCGTCTGCTGGACGACCTAAAAAATATCTACTTGAATTATCAGGGTTGATATACCACACCTCGCCATTAGATTCAACTTGCAATAAAATTCTCCCTTTTAATCTATCTGTTAAATTTTCAGCACTTGAAAAATCAGCAGGAATTAACCCAAAAACAAAAATTAAAATTGATAAAATTATAAACTGTTTTTTCATAAAATTAAAAACTATTTTAAAATCATTTTTGTTATAATACTAATTATAATTTTAACTATTTTATCTTTTTAAAATCTAAACGAGTCAATTTTATAACTCTCTTTTTATATCATCCCAAATAATATCACTGTATTTTTCTATTTCCTTAATTACATAATACAAAATATGTTTATGCAAATTCAACGGAATAGTGATTGATTTTTGTGTCTTAATGCAAGTCGCTTTAATATGGCTTCCTTTTCCGCCTTTTTTGCTAATATTAAAACCAAGACGATCTAATGCCTTGGTCAATTTATCTCTATTTAATTTACTTGGCAATTCGCTACGCGTAGGCATAAACTTGATTTGTCTCGTTAATTTTATGAATTCCAGCTTCTTTTTTATACGAAGACGGAATTTCAAACGAAGTTAATATAGCGTCTTTAATATTTTTTTCTAAATCCTCTTTATTTTTGCCAGATGTTATAATTGAACCGTATCTATAATTTTTGCTAATTGCAATTATTTCTCCGTTCTCTTCTTTAAAATCAAATTCAATAGGACCGTTGCTTCTAAAATATTGCGACAATTCAAAAAGTTCTTCTGGAACAGATTTGCCTTCCCAAAGAAATTTAATCAAATAATCTTTTGTTTGTTTTATAATAGACATAAAATACTATTATTTTTATATTATTTAATTATAGAATAGCAAAAATAACCAAAAAGTCAATAAAAAATATTTTATAAAATTAGATGATATTTTTAATTACAAATCCAAAATTTTATACCATAGTCTAAAAAAAATGCAAGAATTTTCTACTTGGGTCAAAACTATCGGATTTTGTAAAATTCCATTATTCGCTTAATTTTTTGTTTGGATTTAAATCAGCTTCTGTTTTCTTTTTTTTAAACAAACTGTCAAATTCTTTTCTTTCTATTGTCTCTTTCTTTAATAAAATCTTTACTATTTCTTCAATTTTTCCTTTATTCTCTTTAATGATTTTTTCAGCCGTGGCGCAAGCATCATTGATCATTTCAGATATTTCCAAGTCTATTGCTTCTGCTGTTTTTTCGCTATAATCTTTTTGTTCGTGAATTTCTTTGCCTAAAAAAATCATTTCTTCCTGCTCGCCATAAGTGCGTGGCGGAAGATTTTTAGACATTCCAAATTCCGTAATCATTTTTTTGCATAATTTAGTCGCTTGCCTTAAATCATTTGTTGCTCCAGTAGTTATTTCATCAAAATGAATTTTTTCTGAAATATAGCCTCCTACTAAAACAGCAAGCTCATCAATAAATTTGGAACGAGTATTAAACTTTCTGTCTTTTGACGGCAGTTTAATCGTGTAGCCTGCTGCTTTACCGCGGGAAATAATAGAAACTTTATGAACTGGGTCCGGATTTGGCAATTTTTTTGCCACTAATGCGTGCCCTGCCTCATGATAAGCTGTTATCTTTTTTTCTTCTGGCCCTAAAATATGGCTCTTTCTTTCTGGCCCTATTAGAACTCTTTCAATGCTATCAAGAATCTCCTGATGTCCGACTTTTTTATTATGGCGACGGACAGTAAGTATTGCTGCTTCGTTTAATAAATTTTCTAAATCAGCCCCTGAAAATCCAGGAGTTCTTTCCGCTATTTCTCTTAAAGAAACATTTTTTTCTAAAGGCTTTTTAAAAGAATGCACTTTTAAAATTTCTTCTCTTTCGCCAATATCAGGCAAATCAATCATTACTTGTCTATCAAATCTTCCAGGGCGTAAAAGCGCTGGGTCTAAAACATCAGGCCTGTTAGTGGCCGCTAAGACTATAACATTGTCATTTTGGTCAAAACCGTCCATCTCAACTAATATTTGATTTAAAGTCTGTTCGCGTTCATCATGCGAACCGCCCAAACCAGCTCCGCGCCTTCTGCCAACAGCGTCAATTTCATCAATAAACAAAATTGACGGCGCGTTTTTTTTAGCTTTATTAAACAGATCTCGAACACGAGCCGCTCCAACTCCTACAAACATTTCAACAAATTCTGAACCAGAAATATGAAAAAAAGGTACGCCTGCTTCACCGGCGACAGCGCGCGCAAGCAATGTTTTTCCAACACCCGGAGCTCCAAGAAGCAAAACCCCTTTTGGAATTTTAGCGCCTAACTCAGTATATTTTTTATGATCCTTTAAAAAGTCAACTATTTCAAAAAGTTCTTCTTTTGCTTCTCTCGCGCCTGCGACATTTTTAAAAGTTACCTTTTCTCCAGCGCCTTTTACATTTTTAGCCTTGCTTTTCCCAAACATCATTGCTTTTTGATTCATTCCTTGAACTTGCCTCATCATAAAAAAAATAAATAGTCCAATTAAAAGCAAAGGAATTAAATATGGCAAAAGACTGCTCATCCAAAAACCAGCCCCTGATTCATCTTCAACAACAATATTTACTTTTACTAATTTTTCAGTAGAAACGCCAAAATTTTTAAACATTGCTGAAACTGATTCAACGCCCTCTTTTTGCGCTTTTTGTTTTTCATCTGACAATAAAATAATTTCCAATTTATTGCCTTTAACAACAATTTCTTTAACCTTTTCTTGATTAACTTCATCAACTAATTTAGCAATGCTGATTTTTTCAACTTTTTGCTCTGGCTCAGCGTATAAGCTAATAAACCCCGCCACCATTAAAATAACCAACAAAACAATTAAAAAATTTTTTAAAATATTTTTCATAAATAAAAACACTTAACTAATAAGATTTTACTAAAAGTATAAATCATTTTTATAAAATAAGCAAATAAAATATAAATTGACAATAATAACAATTTGTTATAAATTTTAAATATAAATTAAATAAAAAAATGAAGAAAACAGACCACAAAAAAATTATAATTTTGCAAGACTATTTCCTATATAAAGGCGGCGGCGAACGGCTGATAATAACTTTGGCAAAATCGCTAAAAGCTGATATTGTAACTTCATTTATTCATCAGGACGCTTTTAATCCGCGTGATTATGGAATTAAGACGACTGAGCTGACAAAGCAAGGCGGATTTTCCCATATTCCTGGATTTCGTTTTTTAAAAGTCCAGTTTTCTTTTTTATTCAAAACAAAATTTTTAAAAAATTATGATATTGTGATTTACAGCGGAGACTGCTTAAACGCTTTGCGCAACGCGAAAAACAAAATAAATATAGCTTATATACACACTCCGCCAAGGCATCTTTATGACAATTATAAATTACGTTTATCAGAATACAAATTTTGTAAACGCCAAATATTCAAAATTTTTGCCCTTGTTAATCGTATTCGTTTTAAATGTTTAACAAAAAAAATGAACCTGTTAATCGCGAATTCAAAAACCGTGCAAGCAAGAATTAAAAAATATCTAAATTTAAATTCAGTTGTTATTTATCCGCCTTGCGATGTTAATAGATTTAAATGGGCAGGTCAAAACGATTATTATTTTTCATGGGCGCGGCTTTATGATGTGAAAAGGGTTGATAAAATAGTTGAAGCCTTTGTTAAAATGCCTAATAAAAAATTAGTTGTCGCTTCTGGCGGGCCAGAATTAAAAAAAATTAAAAAAATAGCCAAGGGATATGATAATATTAAAATATTAGGATGGATTTCTGATGAAAAATTATTAGAATTATTAGGCAATTGCATTGCGACTATTTATATTCCTCTTAGAGAAGATTTTGGAATGAGTCCTGTTGAATCAATGATGGCTGGCAAACCAACTATTGGAGTGGACGAAGGCGGAATAAAAGAAACAATTATTCATAAAAAAACAGGTGTTTTATTAAAACCTGATTTTAATATTAATGATATCATCAACGCTGTTAAAAAAATGACTCCTGACATAGCTTTAAAAATGCGTTTTGATTGTGAAACTCGCGCCAAGCTTTTTTCAGAAGAAAATTTTATTAATGACATGAAAAAAGCAATAGAAAAAATTATAAAATAAAACGGGACAGCTATTAATAAGCTATCCCTTAAAATTTTTATTATATGGCAGAATAATTATATCTGCCTGTAATTTTTTCTTTTCTTTTTCTAATGTCTTTGAGCTGGAACTCCAGCTTTTTTCTCTCTCTTGTGTCAAAAATTTTCTTTAATTTATTTTTGACTCCTCTTTCTTCATTCAACAAACTCATTAATCTTGCTGGTAAACCTGTTCCTGATCCTATCACAACAACCTCCTTTTTTTTGTTTTTGTTATGCTAATTTATTTATTTTCTCGCGCAAGAGAAACAAATCTATTTCCAAGCGAAATATATGCCCTTTTTTTAATGGAGAAAACTTTAGTATTCTCTCTATCTCCTCCGCCTCCAAAATTAACTCTTTCAACGGTTTTAATAATTTTTTGTCCATTTTTTGTTGTAACCTCCTTTTTTGTATTTGCAATAAATTTTAAAACTCTTTTTTAAAAAAGTCAAGATAAAATAAAAATGGGACAGCCATCTGTAAGCTGCCTCCTGGTAAAATTACGATAATATTTTTATTGCTTATTAATTTTTTTATTCTTTCACGCCGTCCATATTAACATCATAAAGAATTTGCTCTTGAATTAAGCGATAATCTAACAGCTCTTTTTTTGAAAACCAAAGCGCAATTTCTTTTTTTGCTTCTTCTGTTTCTCCTGACGCGTGAATTAAATTTCTAATAGGACGACCATCTGTGTCAGCAATTTGATAAGCGTCGATCGTAAGGTCGCCTCTGATTGTCCCAACATCAGAAGTTAACGGCTCTGTTCCGCCGGTAATTTTACGAACAATTCCAACAGCTTGATTTCCTTCCCAAACCATGGCAATTACAGGCCCTGAGGTCATATATTTCTTTAAATTATTTAAAACCTTTCTTCCAACTTTCTCAGGATCGCTATACGGAGCTTTCATGCCTTTTTTTTCATAAGAAAGAATTGATTTTTCACCAACTTTTTTCATCCATTCTGGATCAACTAAATAATGTTTTTCAACTAAATTCACGTCAGGCGCAAGCATTTTTAATCCTACTAATTTTAAGCCAGTCCTTTCATAGCGCTTTATTATTTCTCCGATTAATGTTCTTTGAATACCGTCTGGCTTTATAACAATCAAAGTTCGTTCTTTTTTTGGATGTATCATAGAATTATAAAATTATTTTTTAATTTTTAAAAATTGTTTTACTTTTTCTAATATCTGTGTCGGCGTTAAAGTTGCTTTTACTAAATAGCCTGATGCTCCTAATTTTTTTCCTCGCTCCACATCTTCTTCTTGTTTTAAATTAGTTAAAAAAAATACTGAAATATTTTTTGTAACTTCATTCTTTTTTAATTTTTCCATTACAGAAAAACCGTCCATCTGCGGAAGAATTATATCCAATAAAATAATATCAGGCTTATTTTTTATAGCTAACTCATATCCGTCTAATCCATTCGAAGCTTTAAAAACATCAAATCCAGATTCTAAAAATTTTAAATTGTACATATCAAGAAGCATTTCATCGTCTTCTATCAAAAGTACTTTTTGTTTTTGCATATTTTTTAAAATTAATTTAATCTTTAAAAATTCACATTATATTATTAAACAACAAATAAAATTTTTTAGCAAGAAAATTTTCAATTTAATTAAATTGTTCCGCTACCTTTTCTATTAAATTATTTATATTATGATTTTCTTTCACCATTTTTCTCATCCTATCTTTTAATATTTTCTTTTTATTAAAATCTTGACCTTTGACTTCTATTATTTTTTTCGCAAGTGTTTTAAAATCATTTTGTTTTATTATCTGTTTTTCATCAAGGATGCCGATAAAAGCCTCATTGCTGGTTAAAACAAAAACACCGCAAGACATTGCCTCTAAAACTGCTTTATCAACACTGCCTGTATTGCTTAGATTAATAAATAAATCAGATTCTGCCAGCATCAGCGGAATATCTTTATTTGCTATTTCACCGTAAAATTTTATATGCTCAGAAAGATTCATTGCCTTTACCATTTTCAAAAGCGCATTATAATAACTTTGATGATTTTTTAAACCAGGAGCGCCGATTATTTTCACGACAATATTCTTTGCTTGAAAATCATTAACTGCAATATCAACGGCTTTAACAAGGGTTTCTAAGTCTTTGGTTGGTGAAATTCTCCCAACAGATATTATTACAAATTTTTCTTTTGAATTTTCTTGTTTTGGTTTAAATTTTTCAATATCAATTCCATGTCCTGTAATAATAACTTTTTTGCTAAATAAGCGAAATGATTTTTTGGAAGGCGTTAAAATTCTGTCAGTGATTTTTTCCATTAACTTTAATCTTAAAGTAATCTGCTTATGCGCGTACCAGCTAACAATTTTTTTATTGAAAATTTTAGCCAGCGGATAAACAGCGATTGTGTATTCAGGATTCATATGGCAAAAAACTCCGTCAACTTTTTTAATATTTTGTAAAACTAATTTTTGAAATATTATAAAATCCCTAATTTTACGAATTACAATATTATTTGAATTCTTATCATTTCTTAAAGAAAAAATTTTTACATTTTTACCAAGCCCCTCAATATTTCCTTTTTCCAAACAAATCACAAATAATTTTTCAGCCTTTGAGCTAATTCTGTCAATCCAATTATAGGTAAAACCAGCCAAGCCGTCATTTTTATCAACTTTACGCGTTATCATTAATAATCTCATATTGATATTAAAAAAGACTTAATAGACTTATTGCGTAATTAGTTTTGTGACGAAATTTTCAAATTTTGAGGCATAATTTTTCAAACAATTTTTTTAGCCTACCCTTAGGTAAGGTAAAAAAATTTAAGAAAAATTTGACCAAAATATGAAAATTGCAGTAAAAACTAATTACGCGATAAGTCTAACAAAAGTCTAAAAATAAGGGTAATAAAAATAGATAAATCGCTTAAATTTTATCTGACACGACAAGCATGGTTGTTTCTTATTCTTATTATTAATAATATCACGATAAAAATAAAAAGCAAGCAACTTAAAACTTGTGGAAAACGCAACCCAAAAATAAGGGCTGTTTCATCAACGCGTATAAATTCCATTACAAAACGAATAACAGAGTAATTTAATATGTAAATTAAAAAAATATTGCCGTTAGATAATATTTTTAATTTTGCCTGCCTGCCGGAGAGGCAGGAATTTGCGATTTTTTTCTTGTGCAAAAAAAGCAAAAAAATAAAATTTAAAAAATTCAAAATAGACTCATATAAAAACGCGGGATGAAAATACTCAAAATTTTGATACACTGAAAATGATTTGTTAAAACTGTCTATTGGAATTCCCCATGGCAAGCTGGTTGAAAAACCAAATAACTCTTGATTAAAATAATTTCCCCAACGACCGATTGCCTGTCCCAAAGCTAATGATACGGCGACAATGTCAGCGTTTAACAAAAAATTCATTTTGTGTTTTTTGGAATAAAAATAGCCTGCTATAATTCCGCCAATAATCGCGCCGTGAATTGCCAGCCCTCCTTGCCAAAATTTAAAAACGCTTAACGGATGCTGAATATAATAATTCGCTTCTATAAATATATGATAAATTCTAGCTCCTAAAAGTCCGAACACAATTATATAGACAGCTAAATCAAAAATTTTTTGCTGTTTAATCTTATATTTTTTGCCTAATTTCTGCCCAACAATTATTCCAACTATTATTGCCAGGCTAATAAAAAAACCATACCAATAAAATTGAAAAAATCCAAAAGAAAACATTATAGGATCTGGGTGATAAGTATGAATAAACATCATTATTTGTTATGAAATTTTTTATGAATTTCTTTTAATCTTTTATTTGTAATATGCGTATAAATTTGCGTTGTGGCGATTGATGAATGCCCGAGCATAGTTTGCACACTGCGAATGTCAGCGCCGTTCGCGAGCAAATCCGTCGCAAAACTGTGCCGGATAATATGAGGAGTCACTTTTTTTGTCAGCCCGGCAATTTTAGCGTATTTTAAAGTTAATCTTTCAATTGAACGCGCGTTTAAAGGAAGCTCATCTTTATCGCTTAATCGTTTGGATGCTTTATCATGGCGGACAAATAAAAAAGGCGACATATCAATCCGTTTTTCCAAATATTCTTTTAAATATTTTTTTGCTTGGTCTGATAAAAAAACAATTCTCGGCTTATTTCCTTTTCCTCGCACGGTAAATTCGTCTTTTTTTAAATTGATTGATTCTTTTGTCAAATTAGCCAGCTCTGACACGCGCAAACCTGTTGAAAAAAGCAATTCCAAAATCGCTTTGTCTCTTTTTTTAATAACATCTTGGCCGTCTGTTTCTAACGGAGCTTCTAACAATTTTTCCAAGTCTTCTTTTTCTAAAAATTCAATTATATGCTCGCCCAATTTCGCGAGTTCTATTTTTTCAGGAGCCAAACTTTTTATGTCCCGCTTGGAAAGATATTTTAAAAAATTTCTCAACGCGATAAGATGATAATTTTGAGTTGATTTTTTTAAATTATCGCCTTTAAAATTTTTCTGCCGATTTAACCAAAGACGAAATTTTCTGACACTGTCCGTTGTTATTTCATCAGCTGATTTTATTTTCGTAAATTTTATAAATCTTTCTAAATAAAATCTATAATTGCGGACGGTCTTTAAAGAAGACCCTTTCTCAATTTCTAAATACTCCAAAAAATCATTTATTAAAATTTGTATTTCTGTTTTTAGTTTATTATTATTTTTATTCATATTTATAATTATAACTTTTATTATTATTTTTCCATAATTAAAATTTCGGACATAGTTATTTTTTTCTCTTTTTTAAAATCCTTCTAACCTCTTTGTCAAAATCAGATTGATATATTTGAACTATTAGGAATTTCCTAATAGTTATCTTTTCTTCTAATTCTTTTGCCTTATAAATATTTTTCAAATGCTCATTTATAGTGGGAATTTTCACATCAAAAAGTTTGGCTATTAACTTTTGGGCTAGCCAGACATTTTCATCTTACACTCGCACTTCAATTCCATCTTCTCCTGCCTGAGAAGTAAAGATTAAAAATTCCGCCACGCTATTCCTAATAGTTAATTTTTTTGTCATATTAATTTTTTAATTAGATTTTTAAAAAATTTCACATCAAACCCGCGCGCTTCTTGAATATCTGATTTTTTTGTGGTTGAAATTTGGGGCATATTTTTTCAACCTTCTAGTCTAAATTATCAAATTTAAAATCATCTATTCTTTTCAATGCTTTGCAATTACTTAAAACTAAATTAAGTAATTTATTCCAATTTTTACCCAATAAATTTACTTTTCCAATAATCAATTTCAATATATTTTCAGTAAGATATCCTTTTGTTTTTGAAATTTCTATATGATTACTATCTGCGCTTCCAGCTAAAGATATTTTATGTCCATGGACAAGCAAATTTCTTATGTCTGTTATTTCTTTAAATATTTTTTCTATTTCTTTTTTTGCAAGAATTGCTTCGTTTTTTTTCTCCAATAAAAAATATTTCACAAAATAAAAAAGTTTTCTTTTTATATTTAATTTTTCGTTCTTTATCCATTCTTCATATTTCGATCTATTATTACGTTTAAATTCCAATCTAATAACATGTCTCATATTTTGATGTAAAAAATATTCTATATATATTTGCAACATGATAAATATCAAAATTAGTGTATGTTCTGACTTGTCTCTTTCAAATTTTTTTAAATAATAATTAAATTCATTTCTAAAAATAATAGCATCAGTTTCAAGTTCCCATGCTGTTTCTTCACAAATATTAATATTTTCTTTTAATATAATTTTATGATCCATATATTAATTTTATCTCCAAAAACTCAACCCCTGCTCCTTCCCCCACTTCTCAAAAGCAAAAGTGATATCGTCTAAGTCGTGTTTATCATAAATGAAATTAAATTAAATTAAAAACCCTTATTTTAAGCCTATTTAAGAACTTTTTGAATTTATTTTCAAGTGCCTTGATAATAAATCTTTCTCTAAAATAGTACCAGGCTTAATATAATAACTTCCTTTTTTTGATTTGCCAGCTTGCTCAAGAATTCCGCTATTTACCCATTGTCCAAACAATCTTGACATTTCAACGCTATCTGTAATATCAGTTATCTCACGAGCTTTTTGTGGTTTAATATAATGATTTTCATAATTTATTTTTAAAAAATTATTATCTCCAAAACCCCAACCCATTTTCCTTCCCCCATTTCTCAAAAGCAAAAACGATAGCGACCGATTTGCGACTAAAAATTTTCTTAGTTGCAGGCTTGCAAGTAGGAAAATCTCCACTTGCAAAAAACAGGATATTTGCAAGTAAAAAATATTTATAATTACATTATTATTTTTATCAAATTATCAAAAAAATAGGTTCTATGCTGGGATTTTTTATCATCAGAAAAAATTTTTTCATCAGACAAAAATTTCAAAATCCTAAAAGAAGCGTTTTCTTTTATTCTTGTATGTCTTCTGAAATCGCCAGAGTCAAAAATTGGCATAGAAAAAATAAAATCTAAAACTTTAATAGAATTTTTTGGCGTTGGAATATTGATAATCTTTTCTTTTGTTCTATTATAAAGATTTAAAATAGATTCTACTTTCTGGGTATTTATTTCTGATTGTTTTTCTACAGCAACAAGAAAAAACTTTATCCAATTTTCCCAGTCATTATTTTTTGAAATACCTTCCCCACTTCTCAAAAACAATATTATATAATTTTTACATCTCGTCTAAAGTTTCTATCCCCAATAAATCAAGCTTTTTAAAATTGTTTGCCCAACGCAGTAAATTTTATCTAAAATATCTTTTTAATTTTTTCTATTGTTTGAGATAATGATCCTATTGTTAAATCGCCATATTCTTGTTTTGAATCATATGCGTTTTCATAATACGGAACAACAATACAAGTGTGATCGGGTTTAATATTTTTAATTGCGGATATGCAGGATTTTGTAAGAGATGGAGTTTTTGATGTTTTTATTTCAATCGCTATAATCTTATTATTTTTTTGCAATATCAAATCAACTTCTTCGCCATTACTCGTGCGATAATATGATCCTTCACAATCATCAAAAACAGATAATAAATTTTCAATAACATAGCCTTCAAAAGAATTTCCGTACAATGGATGCGCTATTAATTCTGATTTATTATGAATTCTCGCAACCACATGTAATAATCCCGAATCTCTAATATACCACTTAGGACTTTTTATAAGCCGTTTTTTGCTATTTTTAAAATATGAAGGAAGCCGTCTAACAAGATACATTGACTCTAATGTATCAATATAGCTTTTTATAACCACCTCGCCCACAGAAAAATTTTTTGCCAGTTCAGCATAATTTTCTCTCTGCCCGTGATAATGCGCTAAAAATCTTAATAACTTTAAAACAACCACACTATCAATTTTTCTAAATTCCTGAATATCTCTTTCAATAATATTTTTCAAATAAGCGTCTCTCCAAATAAAACTACTTTTATTATCAACGGCTAAATAGCTTTCTGGAAAACCGCCCCTAACCCAATGACTTTTAATGTCCAAACTTAGCACTTCCAAAATATGAAATGGGGTCAATTCTATATAGCCTATTCTCCCCGCCAAACTTTCCGATGTTTGTTTTATTAATTTTGGAGAAGCAGAACCTAATATAAAAAACCGACCGTTTTTCCTATTTTTATCAATCACGCCGCGCATTGTCGCAAAAATATGCGGCAATTTTTGAATCTCATCCAAACACACAATTTTGTCTTTATGAGTATTAAAAAAAGACAAGGGGTTTTCAGTAACTTTCGCTAAATCATCATATTTTTCCAAATCAAAATAAGCAACATTCTCAATATCTTTTAAAAAATGTTTAATCAAAGTGGATTTCCCGCACTGTCTCGGTCCTAAAATTCCAACCGCGGGAAAAATATTTTGGTAGCTTGCTATTTTTTGTCTAACAAACCTTTTAAGATAAGTTTTATGCATTTCCATACTTTAACTATAGATTTACATAAATATTACTTTAATAAATTATTTTTGTCAAGTATTTTTTATTTCTGCGTAAAATTATCCCAATCAAGATTAGAAACAAACAAATCTAAATAAAATTTTTATTTTTTACATCTCGTCCAATACTTCTATTCCTAATAAATCAAGCCCTTTTTTGATTGTCTGTCCAACGCAATAAATCAAAAGCAAGCGGGCTTTTTTTGTTTCTTTTTTAGCTGTTAAAACAGGGCAGATGTGATAAAAACTATGAAAAGATTTTGCCA
>JAYEJU010000038.1 GCA_034660655.1 Patescibacteria group bacterium
CATCAAAAGTTACGACTTATGACAATAGCAGATAATAAAAAATATAATAAACAAATATCAAAAAATGAGAATAGTTATAAAAAATACGATAACTATGATGCAATTGAAGTGCCTTACACCAATGCTATTCCGACCGATTACAGTGGTATAATGGGTGTGCCAAAAAGTTTTCTTAATAAATATAATCCGGCACAATTTGAAATCTTAGGACAATTACGAAATCACAGTTTACCAGAGGGTTTTCCAAGAAATGGAGATGCAAAATTGAATGGAAAAGATTTATTTAGCAGGTTAGCTATCAAGCATAAGAAAAAATAATATGAAAATTGAAAATCTTTTTAATTTAAATAATAAACTTGCAGAGGAAATCCAATCTTCTCTACCTGTGATTGTTAAGTCTTTAGGAAAGACGAAGTTTAAATATACAAGTAAAGCTCTCTTATCATTTGTCCCCAAAAGTGGTTATTTGAATAGTGCTATTTTAGAATCGTTTGGAAGCAGAAATATTTACGCTATCACAATCCTGTTTCGTTCCATGATCGAGCATAATTTTAGACATTTGTATATTTATGTACGAGCCCTAAATGATGATAATGATGATGTTAGCAAGAGATATTACAAGACACTTAAGGGAAGTGAAGACCTTGAATCGTTTACCAAAATCAATAACTACAATAAAGCTGTATATCCTACAAAAACTAACTGGGGTACAAAGGGAGAACATAACAAATCAATTCGTGAAGTTGGAAAAGAATTTCGCATCGAGCAAATTTTCTTTTATCTCATAGCGAACAACAATAGCGAGAAAAATGAAATATTAAAGCGTCTCAAAAAGGAGTATCTATTACAGAGATTAATTGAATATACGAACTTATCATCGGGGGTACATGGTGGACCCTTTGGAGAATTGGCATTTTTCGATCTTCAAAAAGATAAAGAGAAATTTGACAAAGCCCTAGAAAAGTTTGCAAGTGACAGTTTTGATCTCCATCACAATTTAGTGAAAACAACTTATCTTTTTGCTTATTTAATGGACGATAAAGTACAGGCACAGTATGAAATAATTGAAAATTTAACAAAAACAAAAAAGCAAAAGAATATATGCCATATTGGGCATAAATTTGATGTGATGAGCATGTGATAAAATACCTTAAAAATGTAATAATTTTGCTTATTTAAGTCTAAAAATCATGTGATGGGATTGTGATATCCGCAATAAGTAAAGTAAAAATAGACATCACTGCCAAACATATTTGCCAAAGATAAAAATTATGAATAAACAAGCTAAAAATAATACGACAAGTTATATTAAAATAAAAATATGAACGATTTAATAAATATTAAAGTCATCCAAAAAGATTTTAATGGCGAAAAGAAAAGATTTGTTAACGCGCGTGAATTGCACAGCTGGCTTGGCGTTGGTAAAAAATTTGCTACTTGGATTACCGACAGAATAGAAAAATATGATTTTGTTGAAGATTTGGATTATTTCATAGCCATTCCCAATTCTGGGAATGGGTTAAAACCTAATAAAATAGGCAAAATCATTGATTCCAAAACCGGGCGAGTTTTGCCCAAAGAATACATTTTGTCAGATGTGATGAGCATGTGATAAAATACCTTAAAAATGTAATAATTTTGCTTATTTAAGCCTAAAAGCTATGTGATGGGATTGTGATATCCACAATAAGTAAAGTAAAAATCGATATCACTATTAAATATATTTGCGAGAGATAAAAATTATGAATAAACAAGATAAAAAAAATCAGATCATTATTTACAACACCGAAGACGGTGAAATTAAGATTGAGGCGCAAATAAAAGACGAGACCGTTTGGCTAAGCCAAGCACAGCTTGTTGAGCTTTTTCAATCAAGTAAAGCCAATATTAGCGAACACATCAAGCATATTTTTAAAGAAGGGGAATTGCGGCGTAATTCAGTTGTTCGGAATTTCCGAACAACTGCCAAGGACGAAAAAAATTACGATATAGAACATTACAATTTAGATTTAATTATATCTCTTGGTTATAGGGTAAAATCACAAATTGCTACGCAATTCCGCATTTGGGCAACGCAAAAATTAAAAGAGTATATTATCAAAGGATTTACGATGGACGACGAACGGCTTAAAGAAAACGGCGGAGGCAATTATTGGAAAGAACTGTTTGACCGTATCCGTGATATTCGGAGCAGTGAAAAAGCCCTTTATCGCCAAGTGCTTGATCTTTATGCCACGAGTATTGATTATAATCCAAACAGCCAAGAATCAATTAAATTTTTCAAAGTGGTGCAAAATAAACTTCATTACGCGACCAACAAGCAAACAGCCGCAGAAACTATTCACGCGCGCGTTGATGCGGAAAAAGATTTTATGGGACTTACAACATTTGCTGGAGCATTGCCGATACATTCTGAAATTAGCATAGCAAAAAATTATCTTACCGAAGACGAATTATTTCGGCTTAACCGTATGGTTTCGGCATTTTTTGATTTAGCGGAAATAAAAGCCAAAGAGAAACAAAAAATGTATATGGCTGATTGGGTTGTTGAATTAGATAAATTTTCTGAAAATTATGGGCAGGGTGTTTTGCAAAATGCAGGTAAAGTGAGTTATAAACAGTCCGCTGAAAAAGCGACCAAAGAGTATAAAAAATTTCAAGCTAAAACACTCTCTCCCGTTGAAAAATCATATCTGGAAAATATTAAGCTGTTGGAAAAAGAGGTAGAGAAAAAAATAAAATCATAATTTTAAAAATACTATGAAAACAATTTTAAAAACCGACATCACCGTTAAAGATATTTGCGAAGGTTTTGTTTATAACGAACTTGAAGGTAAAGGGCTATTCGGTTTGTCAGGCAAATTGACCATCCAACCGGAATATCAGCGCAACTATATCTATGCCTCTGACGGCGGTAAAAAAGAAATGGCTGTTGTTGAATCAATTCTTAGGGGGTATCCAATAGGATTGATTTATTTTAATAAAGTGAGCGATGATAATTTGGAAGTTTTAGACGGACAACAGCGCATTACCAGCGTTGGACGATTTATAACTGATAAATTTGCCATTAAAGACGAGAATGGTATGGAACAATATTTTGGCGGTATAGCAAAAGACAAGAAAGCTAAGATTTTGGAAACTAAACTTCTTATTTATGAATGTGAGGGGGCGGAAAGCGAAATAAAAGAATGGTTTAAGACAATCAACATTGCCGGTGTTCCACTTAATAATCAAGAGTTATTGAATGCTGTATATTCTGGTTTTTTTATAACACTTTGTAAGGAGGAGTTTAGTAATAGTCAAAACGCCAATATTCAAAAATGGAGCGCATATATAAAGGGTAGTGCCAATCGTCAAGATTTTTTGGAACGAGCGTTAGATTGGGCAAGCAAGGATTGGGAAGACAAGAATTATGATCCGAGACATACTAGACCGATTGGAAAATATATGAGCAGTCATCGTAAGGATAAAAATATTAAAGAGCTCAAAATATATTTCAACAGCATAATTGATTGGGTTTCCAGTGTATTTACTGATATTGAAAGCGAGATGCGCGGTCTTGAATGGGGACGAATATATGAAGAGTATCACAAGAGGTCTTACGATCCCGCTAAAGTATTAAAAGCAGTACAAAATCTTTATAGTGACCCGTATATCAAAAATCGAAAAGGCGTTTTTGAGTATATTCTCGGTGGTTCAGCCGACACAAAGCTACTTAATGTTCGCGTATTTGATGAGGCAACCAAAAAATCAGTTTACGCCGCGCAAACAAAGAAAGCCAAAATCAAAGGCAAATCAAATTGTCCTGATTGCTCTATAGGACATGACGCCAACAAAAGTAAAATATGGGGCTTTAACGAAATGGAAGCCGATCATGTGTCAGCCTGGAGTAAGGGAGGAAAAACAACAGCCAAGAATTGTGAGATGTTGTGTATAAGGCATAATAGAGCAAAAGGAAATCGATAAAATACTAAAAGCGTAAATATAAAAAGTGAACTTACATTTTTTACTTTATACTTTTACAAAATATGGCTAAAAAAAATAATTCAATAATACTTTTTCACGAAAAGCAAGTTCGTCGTCATTGGGACGAAAACAAAGAACTTTGGTATTTTTCTATTTTGTTTTAAATTGTGTTTCGTTATGTTAATTCAAATTTGGGAATATGGCGGAATTGGTAGACGCGCTAGCTTGAGGGGCTAGTGAGAATTGTTCTCGTGGGAGTTCAAATCTCCCTATTCCCACACTAAAAAATGGCTGGGCGCAGACTTCAGCTTGAGGAGCTTGTGGCTACAAGGTCGCGGAGGTTCCCTGTCTGCTGGCAGGTAGGAAATCCTTTTATCCGCACTCAAGTTTTTTAAAATTTTTTTGTTTACGTAATATACTAAATTTTTTTATTGTTCTTTTTAAAAAATATTTGTGTTAAATATTTATTCTAAATAAAAAAAGGAGAAAAGTAGATGGATCAAAATCAATCATTTGCAATAATAGTGTTAATTTGCATAATAGCGATATTATTTTTGATAGCACTTATTATGTTTTTAAGAAAAATTTTGTTTATTCAGGATATAGACAATGTTGTTGTTGAAAAAGTGGATAAACAAAATAAACATTGGATTTTGTTTTCAAAAAATAACAAAACTATTGCCAAAATTCCAATGGAAAGCGAGATTGTCACAGACGGCGACGCGCGAATAACAATTCCATTTCGCGGCATAGTCGCTGTATTATCTTTTAAGCAAAAAAAGGATAAGAAAAAAAAGTCATATTATATTAAATATGATATGGCAATGAATTTTTTCCGCAAATATTTTAAAAAACGATTATTGTAAGGCAAGCGCGATTAATAATAGCGCGCTTGTCTTATGATCTTATTTTGTCGTTAGACAATTTGTATATCAAGATTTATAAATCAAAATAATTTTTGTTAAAAAAGAAAAACCCTATGCAGAAATATATTCCGCAAAAGGGTTTATAAGGTTTATAATATGGTATGATTATAGTGGCAATTTTTTCCACCACCGATAATCATCCTCCGGGACTTCATTGAAGTCCCAGTATCCATATCCATCTTCGTATGGTATGGCTGGCGCAAACCAGCCAATAATATTATCTTCCTTCTTTATGTTTTTCCCCTGATTTTTTTTACGCAAACAATCTGCGCAAAGAAATGTTGATGGGAACATAAACATTCCCATGTCCCCCCAAAGTTTGCATCCCGTTGATTTACAATGGCTGCATTTATAATTTTCCGGTGTTTCTAGTTTTGTTATCATATCTTTCATTTTTTCCCTCCTCCATTTTTTTTCTTTTTTTATTATCACTCTTAAAATAACATTAAATTATCATAGCAGAAAATGACCTAATTGTCAATAGAATTCAGATATATTGTATAAAATTTTACACAATAAATAATTTTTATGAATAATCAAGAAAAGTTTTTAAGTCCAGATATCAAACCTAAATATTTTTTAAAAAAAGAAAATATTATTGAGTTTTCTAAATTACCAGATAATTTAAGTGAAAGAAAAAAATCTTTAGGCTGGCCAGTTGAAATTCAAGGGTCAGGCCGTATTATAGAAGGCACAAATGATTTTGAAATTAGATATCCAAGAGGAGATATTTTTTTATCATTAGGAATAACAATTCATGAGCTGGGTCATCTTCGTCAAGAAGAATTTAATAATGAAATTAAAAAAATTGATAAAGAAAATGAAAGAGAAAAATATATAGAAGCGATAGAAAATGACGCCTATCAAAGAGGGATAGAAAGAGTAAAGAAATATTTTCCTGAAATATTAGAAGAAATAGAAAAAAAATTTCAAGAATATAAAAAACAAGGAGAATTAGAAAATTTTTCTTCGTTTGAAGAATTATATAAATTTTTACAAGGTTCAATAAATATAAACAGAGCTTTAAATACAGTTTCAGATATAGACGATAAAAATAAGCAGGATGAATTGGAATATAAAGCTTTAAAGAAAATAGGAATAGAAAAATTTTTTAGCGACATAAAAAAATCGCGAGTAAAAGAAAAAATTGATAAAAAATGGATTGAGGATTTTATTATGAAAATGGCTGAAAAAATTTCTAATGAATAAATTTAACTTAAACACATTTGCCTAATTGAGAGGCAATTTAATAAAAAGTAGAAAAACATTTTAAATATATTTAAGATTAGATTATTTAATTTGTTTATTTTACAATTATTTTAACTTATGTTAAAAAACAGATTAAGAGTTTCTTCGCCATTCAGGCAAGGAACTGAAAAAAAAGAAAATCAGTTATCTAGTGTAAAAAAAACATTGGTTCAGCACGGAATAAAAACAACGCGCCGCGTGGCGCCAAAAAAATTTTTTAGAAGCAAAACAGACAAGCAAGCGATTGCAAAGCCTGATTTCGCAAAAAAAATTTTTGAAAAAGGAAAATTAAAAGTCATAGTTTTAGGCGGGCTTGAGGAAGTTGGACGCAATATGACAGTTATTCAATATGAAGATGATATAATGATTATTGATATGGGGGTGCAATTTCCAGAAGAAAATATGCCTGGTATAGATTATATTATTCCTAATGTTGAATATTTAAAAGATAAAACAGCGAATATTAAAGGAGTTGTTATTACTCATGGGCATTATGATCATATTGGGGCAATTCCGCATCTTATGCCGATTTTAGGAAATCCTACTATTTATACTGGAAATTTAACAGCAGGACTTATTAGCAAGCGGCAAGAAGATCATCGCGAGGCGCCAAAATTAAATATTTCAAGAATAGACGAAACTTCTAGAATACAATTAGGAAAAGCTTTTTCAGTTGAATTTTTAAGAGTAAATCATTCTATCCCCGATTGTTTTGCTATAATTGTTCATACTCCAGTTGGCACAGTAATTCATACGGGCGATTTTAAAATTGATTATTCGCCAGTTAATGACAAGCCTGCTGATCTGAATCGCATCGCGCAATTAGGAGGAAAAGGAGTTTTGCTTTTAATGTCTGATTCAACAAATGCCGCTGATCCTGGCTACCAAATTTCTGAATCTTCAATTGGCAATGAAATGGGCAGAATATTTGAAAAAATTAGAGGAAGAGTAATTATTGGAACTTTTTCTTCCCAGATTAGCCGTGTACAAAAACTTTTTGATATTGCAGCAAGATATGGAAGAAGAGTCAATTTGCAGGGCAGAAGTATGAATAATAATGTAGAAATCGCGCATAAGGTAGGATATCTTAAATTTAATCCAAAAATTTTGGTTGAGGATCAGGATTTGCGAAGAATTCCTGATAACAAAATAATGATTATCGGAACAGGAGCGCAAGGAGAAAGTAACGCCTTTTTAATGAGGGTTGTGAACAAAGAGCATAGAAACATTAGATTAAAAAAAGGGGACACAGTTATTTTTTCCTCTTCCGTGATCCCAGGAAATGAAAGAACAATACAATCTTTAAAAGATACAATTGTCCGCCAAGGAGGAAGAATAATTCATTATAAAATGATGGATGTTCATGCTGGGGGACATGCGAAACAGGAAGATTTGAAATTAATGATGCGACTTTTAAAACCAGAGTATCTTATGCCGATAGAAGCAAATCATTATATGTTGAGAATGCATGCCATGCTTGGCGAGCAAGTCGGGATTGAAAAAAATAAAATTTTTGTCGCTGATAATGGACAAATCGTTGAGTTTTATAAAAATCAACAAAATAAAACTATTGGAACATTAACAAAAAACAAAGTTCCTTCTGAATATGTTATGGTTGACGGTTTGGGCGTTGGAGATATCGGGCAAATTGTGCTTCGCGACCGCCAAGTAATGAGCAAAGACGGAATGTTTACCATTATTGTCACGATTGACAGTAAAACAGGCAAAGTCATGCAAGAGCCGGATATTATTTCAAGAGGTTTTATTTATATGAAAGAATCAAGAAAATTAATAGAAGACGCCCGTAAAAAAACAAAAGCGATAATTTCAGAAAAAACAAAAGAAAAGCCGATAAATTGGGT
The DNA here is from genome assembly GCA_034660655.1 of Patescibacteria group bacterium. Classification (NCBI taxonomy): domain Bacteria; species Patescibacteria group bacterium. The sequence continues at coordinate 8,003 of JAYEJU010000038.1, forward strand.
TTATGTTCGCAATAATTTGCGTGATAACATAGGAAGTTTTCTTTATCAAAAAACTAAAAGAAGACCAATGGTTTTACCTGTTATTATTGAAGTATAAAATAATTATTGTAAAATTTATCAATAAAAATCCCCTTTTTACAAAAAGGGGATTTTAAAATTGTTTATTTTTTAAAAAATTCTTTAACGCGCTATCTAATAAAAAAATTATTTGCATTCTTTATTGGAACAGACGACTGTATTATCTTTTCCATAAACCATTAGGCCCCCACATTTAGAACATTTTTCTCCTGTTGGCTTACTCCAAAGCGCGAATTTGCAATCAGGATATTGATTACAAGCGAAAAATATTTTTCCTTTTCTTGTTTTTTTCTCAACGATTTCTCCTTTTTCACATTCAGTGCATTTAACCCCAGTGGATTTAACTATCGGCTTTATGTTTCTGCAATCAGGATAACCAGAGCATGCCAGGAATTTTCCAAACCGCCCCATTTTTATAATCATTGGGGATCCGCATTTGTCGCATTTCTCATTTGTTGATTCAGGTTTTTCAATCTCGCCTTTTTCGTTTATCTGTTTTGTATTTTTACAATCAGGAAAATTACTACATGCCAGGAATTTTCCAAACCGCCCCATTTTTATAATCATTGGGGATCCGCATTTGTCGCATTTTTGATCTGTTGCTTGTTCCATTCCTAAATTTTTTTTAGTAATCTCATTTTCTTTTTCCATAAGATTTTTTTTAAAGGGTTTATAAAAATTTTTAATTATTAAATGCCAGTCTTTGCTGTGACTAGCTATTTTATCCAAATCGTCCTCCATTTTCGCGGTAAATTCATAATCAACGATATCGGAAAAATGTTTGACCAATAAATCAATTACAATAAAAGCGATTTCTTTTGGTTTTAAGTTTTTTCCTTCTCGCTCAACATAACCTCTTGTTAAAATTGTGCCAATAGTCGGCGCGTAAGTTGACGGCCTTCCAATTCCATATTTTTCTAAAACTTTAACAAGGCTCGCATCGTTATATCTTGCCGGTGGCTGGGTAAAATGCTGAAGTGCTTTCATTGCTAATGATTTTAACAAATCATTTTCTTTTAAGTTAGGCAAAATATTTTCTTTAATTTTGTCTGGATAAATTTTTAAAAATCCATCAAAAATTATAATATTTCCGTTAGCAGTAAATTGATATTTTTTGTCATTGGTTTTTATATTAACAGCTGTCGCGCCAATCAAGCTTTCTGTGATTTGCGTTGCCAATGCCCTCCTCCAAATTAAATCATAAAGTTTATATTGGTCATTGGTCAAATATTGTTTGATTTCTTTTGGCATGTGAATAACCTCAGTCGGCCTGATTGCTTCATGGGCTTCCTGCGCTGTTTTTTGTTTTGTTTTATAATAGCGCGGAGATGCCAAGCTATATTTTTTTCCGTATATTTTTTCAATTAACTCTTTTGCTTCGCTTAAAAATTTTTGGCTTAAATTAACGCTGTCGGTTCTCATATATGTAATAAGCCCTGTTGTTTTTTTCTCTCCTAATTTAATTCCTTCATAAAGCTGTTGAGCTATCATCATTGTTTTTTTAGATGAAAATCCAAAACCATTGTTCGCTGATTGTTGCAAGCTGGAAGTAATAAATGGAGGAGGCGGAGTTTTTTTTGTTTCGCGTTTTTTAATATCTAAAACAGCATATTTCGCGTTTTTTAAATCACTAAGTATTTTGTCAGATTCTTTTTTGTTTTTGATTTCTAATTTGCCTAATCTTTTATCATTAATACGCGCAAGTTTCGCGACAAAAAAATTCTCTTTATTTTTTTCGTTTTCTTGAATAAAATTAGCTTCTATATTCCAATATTCCTCTTCTTTAAAAGCCTGAATTTCTCTTTCTTTTTCAACAATTAAACGAACAGCAACAGATTGAACGCGTCCGGCAGAAAGCCCTTTTACGACCTTCCTCCATAAAAAAGGCGACAGCTCATAGCCAACTAATCTATCTAAAATTCTGCGCGCTTGCTGGGCGTTGACCATATCCATATTAATATTTCTTGGATTTTTCAAAGCTTGTTTAATCGCGCTTTCTGTTATTTCGTGAAAAACAATTCTTTTTGTTTTGTTTTCTTTTAATTTTAAGGCTGAAAGCAAATGCCACGCGATTGCTTCTCCTTCTCTGTCTTCATCAGGAGCAAGAATAACATTATCCATTTTTTTAACTATTTCTTTTAATTCTTTAACTGTTTTTTTTGCCTTAACAGGAATAACATATTTTGGCTCAAAATTATGATCAACATCAACGCCAAGTTTTGATTTTGGCAAATCTCTAATATGCCCAAAACAAGAAGTTACCTTATAACCTCTTTTTAAAAATTTTGTGATTGTCTTGGCCTTTGTCGGCGACTCAACTATTATTAAATCCATATTTACAAATTAAAAAATAAAAATAAAAAAGTAAGAACGATAATATAAGATACAAATTTCAAAAAATAAAGATATAAACAAATTCAAAATCTAAATACTCAAATTTCAAACATTTTGGATTTTGAATTTATATCTTGGAATTTGTTTGATTATTGTGTCTTATATCCTTGTATTTTTTAATAATATTTTATAAATTTTTATTTTAATATTTGATTTTTGATATTATCTTAATAAACTAAAATCACTTAATAATTTATTTTAATTCTTTTTCTAATATACTTCTCACAATTTGCGGCTCTGCCTTTCCTTTTGTTTCTTTCATAACCTGCCCGACTAAAAATTGAATCGCGTTTATTTTTCCGTTTTTATATTCTTTAACAACTTTTTGGTTGTTAGCAATTGCTTTTTTAACAGCGTTTTCTAAAATTGACTCATCACTCACCTGCTCAAAATCTCCTTGCTCTAAAATATCAGACGGATCTTCGCCGTCGGTAAGCATTTTTTCCAAAATTTTCATTCCAGCTGAACTGTTAATTCTATTTTGAAAAATTAATGTTAAAAATTCAGCAAAATTTTCAGGACTAATTTTTAAATCTTTTATCTCAACGCTGTTTGATTTCATAATTCCTCCCAATCTGTTTATTAGCCATCCTGAAATAATCTTAATTGCTTTTTTTCTGTTATTTTTCCAAATTTCCTCCTGCGTTCCTTCTATTCCGTCAACAGCTTCCAGCCAAGCTCTAAATTCAGAAATTACTCTTTCTGAATATTCCGCCAAATTTTTATCAGTCGTGAGCGCTTCAGCGTCAATTTTATTAAAACCATATTCGTATTCAAATCTTTTCATTTTAATTTCTGGCAATTCAGGCAGATCTTTTTTAATTTTCTTTTTTATCTCTCTTAAATCCAATGGTGGCAGATCAGGTTCTGGAAAATAGCGATAATCATCAGCAGACTCTTTTGTTCTTTGAAAATAACTTTTATTTAAATTATCATCCCATCCTCGTGTTTCTTGCTGTAATTTTTCATTATTTTCTAAAGCTTTTGTTTGTCTTTTTATTTCATAATTTACGGCTTTTTCCATTGCTTTAAAAGAATTTATATTTTTCAATTCAACTTTTGGGCTTAATTTATAGCTTCCAATCGGTTTTATTTCATCATTAATTTTTTCCCATTTTCCTTTTTCTTGAATAGAAATATTTGCCTCGCAGCGCATCTGTCCTTTTTCCATATTAGCGTCTGAAATTTCTAAATAGCGAAGTATTTTTTGATATTCCTGGCAAAATTTTTTTGCTGTTTTTGCGTCAGTTATATCAGGCGCCGTGACAAGCTCCATTAACGGAGTTCCGCAACGATTATAATCAACCAAGCTATAATTTTTTTTATCAGGATGCAAAAGCTTTCCTGTGTCTTCTTCTAAATGTATTCTGATAATTTTTATTTTTTCGCCATTAATATCTAAAAATCCGTCAAAAGATATTGGCAAGTCATATTGTGAAATTTGATATCCCTTTGGCAAATCAGGATAAAAATAATTTTTTCTGTCAAATTTTGTAAAATCAGCTATTTTGCAATTCAACGCAATCCCCGCGCGCGCTGTCCATTCAATCGCTTTTATGTTTGCCACAGGTAAAGTTCCGGGCTGGCCAGTGCAAATTTCGCAAATAGTAGAATTAGGCGGCTGGTTTTCACCGTCATTTGAACAAGCGCAAAACATTTTAGACTTTGTTTTCAACTGCGCGTG
>JAYEJU010000039.1 GCA_034660655.1 Patescibacteria group bacterium
TTATAAATTTTTTGCAAAAGCGCAACATTAAAATTCGCGGAATAAAAAAACAGGCTTAAAGCCTGTTTTTTGTTTAAAAATAAATTTTATTTTATCTCAAAACTTCCCAGCTCTTTCACTGTCTCGGAAATAAGATGGTCTTTCGCCCAACTTTTTTGGCTTTCATCTAAAATTTCGCCCAGCCCCTGAAGAATATTTTTAGAGCTGTAATTTTCAGAAATAAACTTTTTAATATATTTTAAAAACTCGTTTAAAGTTTTGTCTGTCCTTTCTTTAATTAATTCTTCATTAAGCGGATATCCTAACTTTAAAAAATGATGAACATCAAAAAGATCTCTAGACGCCAAGGTTCTGCGCTCGCTCAAAGCAACCAATTTATTGGAAAACATTGTTTTCTTATCGGCGATTTTTATCTTTACGCCTAAAAGCCAAACTGTTTTATAACTGTTATTTTTCCAAAGTCGCTTGTTAAACTCTACCTTTATATTGGGATAATTCGCCTCATAATCCAATAAGAAAAAAAGAGTAAATCTTTTGTCCCTAAATTCCTTAACCTCGCCATGTTTTTTAAAAATAATTTTTAAAATATCAATTTTCTCCTCGCTTAATTCTTTTAAAAGGTCAAAATCCAAATCAAGAGACATATGGGACAAATTATAAAACATCATCGCGGCTGTGCCGCCCTTAAAAACCACATTGCCATTCAAATGCTTGATGATGTCTATTAAAATTTCCGTTAGAACTCTTTTGTGCTTATCTAACTCAAAACTTTTTTTGGTCATAACTTTAAATCTTTTATCTTTTTTTGAACACTTAAAGGATAATTTTTGGCAAGCTGGTTTAAATAAGTTTTATTTATTTTTTCCCAGTCGTCTATATTGGCCACCGCGCCAAAATAAAATGAGTCAAGCAATGCTCTTTCCGGACTGGCAACGGATATGTTATTTTTAAAATCAACCCCATCTGAATTAAAAAACAATCCTTTTTTCATTGATTGATATTTATAAATTCTGCCTTCTATCTCTTTTTTATAATTTGAAAGAGAAATCGAGCACACTGTATCGCTTACTTGAAAACAGATGCCCCAAAAAAGCAAAGCGGAATTAAAGGAGATATACGATGGAGAGATGATTAAATTGGCTAATTCGTAAATGCTGTATTCTTTATTAAGCGCGTAATAACCTTTTTCTAATTTCAAAATTAAATTCTTAGCTACCATTCTTTTGGCGTAAATAATCGTATTCCTATAATTCTCGTCCCACAAGCTTTGCAAATCTTTAGCGCGAAACACCGTTTTTTTGCTTTCCATAAGAATTTTAAGTTTTTGAGTAATATTTGCCATATATTTAATACAAGTATACAAAATTGTATACTTCTATTATATAAAATAATAAAATTTTGTCAAGATATTTATTTTATCTGAAAAGTTCCCAGCTCTTTTTTTTCTTCAATTACATCAACAACGCTTCTGATATTGTCCAGGCTAATATGCCCTTTTTTAATATCAATTAATTTTGCTTGCAGAATAAATTTATCATTTAAAAATTTAGATGGAAATGAAAACCAATAATTAGTCCTAATCGTTTCATCTGTTTTCCATTCAGAAGTCGGATAAATTCCATAAGCCAAAGCATAAATTTTTTCCCAAACAATTTCGCCTTTGTTATTTAATATTTCTATTTGCAATTGGTAATTTCGTTCTATATTTTCTAAGACTTGCCATAAAAATGAGTAAAAAATAATTGATGAATTTTTAAATTCTTTTTTGTTATAGTCTAATAAGGCTATTTTTTTGTTATTAATAAAAACAGTATTTTTATAATTATCTTGCCTTAAATTTTCAATCTCAATTAATTTTTTATTGCTTTGATAATTTTTTTCAAATAAAACCAAACTGTCAACAACATCTACCACGCCATAATTTTCTAAATAAGCGCGCAAGCGATCATCGCCCGTCATATACTGCCCATTATATATTCCAATATTTTCTATTTGCAATTGATAAGTTATTAAATCAGAAAAATCTACTAAATAATAATCAATGTTATTAGGCAGTTTATAATCTTCTTGAGAAAATTGTTTTCTTCCTAAAAAAGCGTAATACAAAGAATAAATATTTTCGCGATCAGACAAGTTAGATATTAAATTATAAGTGGCAGCGACAGAAGAACCATTGGGTATTTTGTCAATAAACATTTTATTTAATTCTGTTTTTTCTCTTATTTGCTGGTTGCTGACTGCTTTTACTATTCCAATAATCGAACCCAAAGACAAATTAGCGTAAATTATGGAAACAACAAAAAAAATAATTAAAAAATTCTTTTCTTGAACAATTATTTTAAAAGCTCCTGAAAAATCAACCAATTTCCTCTTAATATCTGTTCTATTTTTTTCTAACAGTTTCCATTTTTCAAGTTTTTTATTTCTTTTTTCTAAAAAATTTCTAAATCCGTATATGGAAGCTATAATTAAAGCCGGCAAAAAAAGCAAAGCGTAATGAGTTTTAAGAATAAGATCGCCGCCGCCAGCCGAGCTTAAAAAAATCTGCGCGAAAATTCCAAGAGCCAACAACAAATATCTTTTCGCGAATAACGGTAAAAAAATAAATGCCAAAAAAAATCCAAAAAATGTTATTAAATTTCCAAAAGCAAACAGATGCAAAAAAACTTCAAAAGGGCTTTTGAAAAAATTTATTATTAATTCTAAAAAATTATTGTTGTTTCCAAGCCATTGATAATAAACTAAAAATTTATAAACAGAAGCTGGATTAAAATAAGCTATTATTTTGGCAGACGCGAAAAACCAAAATGTTGAAGCAAGAAACGGAACAACTATCCATTTTAAATTAATTTTAATTTTGTAAAAAAATTTCTGAAAAAATCCTTTTTCTAAAAAACATAAAAAACTAAACATAAAAACAACTAAACTAACATCCTCGCGAACCATTAAAGCTAAAAATAAAAAAATAATGAAAAATAAAAACTTTTTTTCTTGCCAAAAATAAAAAGCAAAAAGCAAGAAAAAAACAGAAAAACATAAAATATGAAAATCAAAAAGATTTATATTCCAAACTATTGGATTTAATAAAAAAACCGCTGATAAAACAAGCGCTATTGAAAATTTATCTTCTCGTTTTTTAAAAACATTTTTAGTAATTAAAAAAATAGGAAAAGCAGAAACAGCTAAAGCAAAACTTTGAACAAACAATAAAAAAACAGGCGACTTAAATAAGGCGTATAAAGGAGACAATAATAAAATAAACAAAGAAAAATGATCGCCTAAATATAAATGTGGATGAATGCTAAATTCAAAAAAACGAAATTCTGAAGTGTTAAAAAAAACCTGATTAAAAATCGCTAAATCAAGCCCATTATATAAAAAATTTTTATATTTCCAAAAACAAATTAAACTAAAAAACAAAGTATATAAAAAAATAAAAAACCATAACAGCCTAAAACTATTTTTGCCTTGATTTGCGTTAAAAAAATTTTTTAAATTATTGCCCATATTTACGCAAAAGCCCTCTGATTATAAAACCAGAGGGGAATGTTATTTAAAAATATAATTCAAAATGTTTAATCAATCGCCCCTAATGCTGTAAACACGAAGAATGTAATAGAAGCTGACAACAAAACTATTACCACGCCAATAGTCGCGTTCAAAAGTATTTTTTTTGCTGTCGCAATTTTTTGTTCATTCCCGCCTGAAAACATCCAATAATAACCGCCGTAAATTATTAACAAAATAAAAAGTATTCCTAAAAATCCAAGTATATAATTAATCACTAAAAGAATAAATAATTTTAAAGGCATTGGCTCGCCAGTGCTTGATCGCTCAAAACCATATTCTCCCATTAGATCAAAATAATGCCTGCCTTCGCTTCCAGAATCAAACAACGCCGCGTCCGCGATATTAACAATAAACAAATTGATCGCGAATATTAATAAAAAACAAAAAGCTATTTTTTTAAAATTAAACATAATTTAATATTCTGTTATGGTTGATAATTTTGACATCACAAACCACGCAACCATATATGAGCCAAAAATAATTACTACGCCGATAAGAGATCTTACTAAAATTTTTTTTGCTGTTCCAACTTGCTCTTCTTTCCCAGCGGCTGTCATCCACAAAAAACCGGCGTAAACAATAAGAATTACAAAAATAACAGCTAAAAATCCCAATAAAATATTTATAATTTTTGCCAAAGCAATAACTATACTGTCTTCATCAACATCACCGCTGTCAGAATAGCCGGCGCTGTCTCCTATTTGAGTTAATAGCTCGCCAAGGGTGCCGGCAAAAACAGAATTACAAAATAATAATGAAAAAACAAAAAAAATAATTACTAATATTTTGCTTGCTTTTTTAATCATACTTAATGTTCTTAAAATACAAAATAATATTATTCCCATGATTCCACTCTTTGGAAAAAATCAGGGAAAATTTTGAAACCTTAAATTTTGAATTTTGAATAAATTCTTTAATGACTTAATTTTGGATTAATCTATCTGACTGTCAAATTTTTAAATGGATTTTTTATTCTTTGTTTAAAAATTAAATCATTAAAAATTAGAAATTAAATCAAAATTCAAAATTAATAATTCAAAATTATTTATAGCCCTGTTATAAATCCTGTAGCGTCGCCAAGTTTCATAATAACAAACCAAGTAATCGCGTAAGCCAACATCACGATAACAATACCGATTGTAGAATTAACTATAGTCTGTTTTGCTTTTTCCACCTGTTGCTCATTGCCCTCAGCTGTCATCCATAAAAAACCGCCATACATTATTAAAATCAAAAAAACAATTCCGAGAAAAGTTAAAAATATTTTTATAAATCCTCCCAACTTATCAGCAAAATAAACATCTCCGTCTTCATTAACTGCTTCATAGCCAGCTCCGTCATCTCCTGTTCCGACTAAGTTTAATCTATCTAATATTTTTGTTGCTTGGATTGGCAATGCTATTAAGCAACATAATAATGATAAAACAGCAATTTGAAAAAATTTAGATTTTAAAAATATTTTTTTCATTTTGTTATCCTATATATTTTAATTAGTAAATCCCGTTGAATCAACTAATTGGGAAACAATATACCAAGTTATCGCGTAAGCAAACATCACAACTGTTAATCCAATAATAGAATTAATAATAATCTTTTTTGCTTCTCCAACTTTATCAGTATTGCCGCCAGCTGTCATCCAAATAAAACCGCCGTAAATTACTAAAATAAAAAATATTACTCCTAAAAAACTAAGCAGAGTTTTAATAATTTTGCCAAGAATCGGCTCCATATCTGTTTTATCGCTATATCCCGCTGAATTTCCAGCATCATGCAAAAATCCTGATGAATTAGTCAAATTAGGGCTAGCGCCTTCTGCTATAAAAGTAAAACAACAAGGAACCAGCAAAAAAACTATCGCTGTTAAAATAAAAATTTGTTTATGCTTTGTTTTGAACATAAATTATGGAGCACTGATTTCCGACTCGCCAACAGTCGCACTAAGTTCGCTTGTGATTATATAAGTTATTATATATGCTGAAAATACAATAATTAATCCTAAAATAGCGTTAGCTATAATCTTTTTTGCTTGCCCGACTTTATCCTGACTCCCGCCAGCAGTCATCCAAATAAAACCGCCATAAACCATTAAAACAAAAAATATTATGCCAAGGAAAGATAAAAATATCCCTATAATTTCACCAATAGCACCTGAAACCGAAGAAACTTCAGTAACTCCTGTGTTAAAACCAGCTTGACTGCCAGTATTTTCCAAACCTCCAACAGTTATTGCTTCTGCTGTGGTAAAATTAAATAAACAACAGATTATAAATAAACTTAAAATAATAAATTTTATTTTTTTAAACATCTAATCTATTATATTACTAAATTCAGTAGTAACTAAATGAGTTATAATATAAGCGGAAAGCACAATAATTATTCCTAATGCCGCGTTGCCTATAATCTTTTTTGCTTGCCCGACTTTATCCTGATTCCCGCCGGCAGTCATCCAAATAAAACCGCCGTAAACTACTAACATAAAAAAAATTACACCTAGAAAAGATAAAAACACTCCAATAATTTTACCAATAGCGTCTGCTAAACTAATGTCTCCTTCTTTGCTTGTGTTAAATCCAGCATGGCTTCCTGATATATCTAATCCATTTCTCACACTGTCATCAACCGCGTTAACAATAGTAAAATTAAACAGACAAACAATTGTTAAAAAACTCAAAATAACAAACTTTTTTTTATTTAAAAAAAACATAATATAAAACTAAATCAAAGACTATTTGACCATTTTTATTCTCTACCCGCGCAACACAATAAATCTATTTTGCTGTCTGGGTAGAGATTAAAATCTCTACCTTTATACAAAATTGTATAAAAAATATATTGTTTTTTATTCTTAATCAAAGTCAATGTTACTAAGTAATAGCACCGATTACAAAAGTAACAATCGCAAATGAAGCTAAAACGATAGCTAAACCAATAACACCGGCAATAATCATTCCGCGAGCGCTAGCAACTTTTTCTTCATTACCGCCTGAAAGCATCCATTGGAAGCCACCAACCAAAATAACAATAATAGCTAAAATTCCTAGAAATCCTAAAAGAATACTAACAACAGATGAAATCATTGATCTTAGTCCTTCTGTCCCCAATCCTAATGTAGTAGCATATTCCATTCCAAAATTCTGTGCTAAAGTTACTGAAAACATCATTGAAAACAAAAAGACAGAAACAAAAACTAAGGAAATTATTTTTTTCATATTTTCACCCCCTTTCTAACGCATTTAAGCATATAAATATTTTAAAAATTCCTTACCACTCCCCCTTATAAAGAGGGAATTAAATAGATATTTTTAAAATGTTAAAGTGTTAAAATGTTAAAGTATTTGTGTGTTTATTATTATAACACACTTTTTAAACAATCAAGAATGGAGATAAAAATCCTTCTCTTCCTAAAATAAATTTTAATATAACATAACTGCTAAAAATAATTAATAATCCCAAAAATGCCCATATTAAAATATTTTTCCCTTTTGTAACCTTTTCTTGGTTTCCGCCTGAAAGCATCCATTGAAAACCGCCGTAAATAAACATAACCAAAGCCAAAGATCCCATAACTGAAAAAGCTCCTGCTATTCCTGTTCCTATTATTTCTCTTGGATCATTATTGCCACTTCCTAAAGGATTAGACAATCTAGCAGCTGAACTAATTAACGGAGTTAACGCGATTAAAATTCCAAAAAATATTTTTTTAAACATATTTGTATTATATCAAAAATATAAAACTAATCAAATTTATTTTAAAAATTCCACCAAGCATTCTCAAAAATCGTAACATTGCCTAAATTGCCTAAATTGCCAGTGAACACCGCAATTACAAAATTAATAATTACCCAGCTTCCCAAAACTATACTCATTCCGATTACAGCCCCTATAATAATATCTTTGCCTTTTTGTATCATATTGGCGTTGCCACGAGAAAACAGCCAAACAAAGCCTCCATAAATGAAAAATAAAAGAGATAGACTTCCCAGTAATCCTAACATTAACTTAAAAACATTTACTAAAACTTGAAAAAACTCCTCTATTCCGCATTCTGTTGCTTTCCCACGGCACTCGGTCGGGATTAAAGGTCCGTCTAAAATTTCATAAACCCATCCGCTTACAACCAAAGGAGAATTTACTTCTATTTCAGACTGAGCGCTAATATCTTGATTTAAGAAAGGCAAAAAAGAAACAAAATAAAAAACAAAAATAAATATTAGAGGAAAAATTTTATTATTTGTTTTCATTTTAAAAAATTATTTAGCTCTATAAATTTTTTCTCTGATTGATTTCAAGGCTTTTTGCGAGTCTATGTCTTCATCATTATAAATTTTGTCAAACATTTCTTGAAAAACTATTTCAATATAATTAAATTTTTTATATCCGTGCCAACAATCCGCCGTAAGAACTTGATCAACAAACGGCTTTATCCGCAAATCGCTCTTCTGCTCTTCTATTAAGCTCCTTAAAGCTGTCGGTCTGTTTGTCTTTTTTAAATATTTTTTAACATTTTCTTTCTCGCTCATAAAAAGAATAAAATTCCACGCCTCACTTGCATGTTCACTTCTTTTAAAAACAGTATGTGTCCAATAATTAGCATAATTTACCGGATTGCCAAGATTAACCTGAGGTATAGGCGCTATTTTGAAATCTAATGCTGGAGCTTTTGATTGAAGCAACGGGATATGATAAGAATATCCAAAAAAGAAAGCTACTTTCCCTTGGGCAAAAGCATCCAAAGAATTTGGCATATCATTGTTCCATGAATAAACTTCACGTTCAGGAGAAGCAAAATCCAAATAAAAATTTAAAGCCTCTAAAGTCCTTTGGAAATAATTTTTGCTAGTTAGAGAATCTAAATTAACGCCATTCTGCAACATTAACAAAGATAATATATCTAATGGTCTTTCTATATTATCAAAAGTTCCCATGGCTGTTCCTGATTGAATTATTTCACGATTCACGTCATACTTGGTTAATATTCTGACGTCTTCTGAAAATTCATCCCAATCTGCTGGAGGAAAAACTATATTTGCGCTATCTAGCAAATCTCTATTATAAAACAATACTAGAGTATCTAAAAATAAAGGTAAAGCGTAAATCTGGCTCTTGCCTTTTTCATCCTTGAAAACAACATCATAATACACAGCGTCAACATAATCATTCTTTATATCGCTTACTAATGGGCTTGTGTTTTTTTTGTTTTCTATAACTTGCTCTGTCGCCCTCTCGCATCCAGGCAATGGAGGCTTATAAGACACATACGGCAATTCAATCTCTTTAGGCAAATAAGCTATTTTATTTTTATATTTGGCTGTCCATGTGTTATGAATAGAAAAAATATCAGGCCCCTTGCCTTCAACCCACGCGTTTAAAAGTGCGTTTTCATATTCTTCATATCTTAATTTTTTGTATTGTATGCTAATGTTTGGATGGATTTTATTATATTCGCTAATTATATTTTTAAAAACATCTGAATTGTCCCACACTCCCCAGAATTCCAAAGTTACTGGATTTAGTTTTTCCCTAACTTCAAAAGAGACGCATTTACATTGAAATCCTGAAGTAAGCAATAAAGCCAAAACCAATAATAAAATTTTAAATTTTAAATTTGTTTTAAAAAATTTCATAAAATTTTTTCCACAATTTATTTTTTTTATTATATCATATAAATAAAAAAACAACAAAAAAATTTGTTGTTTTAATTATAAATAATTTTCTAATACAGCTTTTTCAAATACTGCCCCGTATAACTCTTTTTAAAATTAGCGACTTTTTTAGGCTCTGCCTCACAAACTATTTTACCTCCTTTGTCTCCGCCTTCAGGGCCTAAATCAATTACCCAGTCAGCTTGTTTTATCACATCCAAATTATGTTCAATAATAAGAACCGTATTTCCCTTATCAACCAGCATATTTAAAACATTTAACAGTTTCTTAATATCATCAAAATGAAGCCCTGTTGTTGGCTCGTCTAAAATATAAAGAGTTTTGCCTGTGGAGCGTTTAGAAAGTTCGGTCGCTAGTTTAATTCTTTGGGCTTCCCCTCCGCTCAAAGTTGTCGCTGACTGGCCTAATGGCAAATATTCCAAACCAACATCATATAAAATTTTTAACTTATCATAAATCGCAGTGGCGTTTTTAAAAAAATTCAAAGCTTCATTAACGCTTAAACTTAAAACATCAGCAATATTTTTGCCTTTATAATAAATTTCCAAAGCTTTATCATTATATCTTTTGCCATGGCAAGCCTCGCATTCAATATAAACATCCGTTAAAAATTGCATTTCAACTTTTACGTATCCTTCGCCAGAACATATTGGACATCTTCCACCGTCAATATTAAAACTAAAAAATCCAACATCATATCCTTTTGCTTTAGATTCTGGCAACAAGGCAAAAAGACTTCTAATATATGTAAATAATCCCGTGTAAGTCGCTGGATTTGATCTTGGAGTTTTGCCAATCGGCGATTGGTCAATTCTAATAACCTTGTTAATATTTTCAATCCCCTTTATTTCTTTGTGTTTTCCAGAATACGCTTTTGCCCTGTAAAATTTTTTCGCCAAAGCTTTCCCCAAAATATCAATGATTAAAGTTGACTTTCCGCTTCCAGAAACTCCTGTTACGCAAATAAATTTCCCCAAAGGGAATTTAACATTTATGTTTTTAAGATTATTCTCCACAGCCCCGATTATTTCAATAAATTTGCCAGAACCTTTGCGCGAATATTTTGCTTTTTCTATTTTCTTCTTCCTGCTCAAATATTTTCCAGTTAAAGATTTTTTATTATTAAAAATTTGCTTAAAGCTTCCTTGCGCCACAATTTCCCCTCCGTAAATTCCAGCTCCTGGGCCAATATCAATTATATAATCGGCTTCTTTCATAATTTTTTCTTCGTGCTCAACAACAATAACACTATTTTTGAAGTCCCTTATTTTTTTCAAAGTCACTATCAATTTATCAACATCGCGCTGATGCAAGCCAATGGAAGGCTCGTCTAAAATATAAATAACATTTGTAAGCAATGAATTAATCTGGTTGGCTATTCGCACTCTTTGCGCTTCGCCTCCGCTTAAAGTTGTTGCTGATCTATCCAATGTTAAATAATATAAGCCAACATTTATTAAAGCATCTAACCTTTTTATTGTCGCTGAAATTAATTGATCGCTTATTTTTTTCTCATCTTTCGTAAATTTTAGGCTACTTATCCATTTTTTAGCGCCAATAATTGTTGAATCAACTATTTGATCAATTGACTTTCCATCCACCTTGACATTCAACGCCTCTTTTCTTAATCTTTTCCCCTCGCAATAAGGACAAACAGATTCTTTCATATATTTTTCAATTTCTGTTCTTAAAAAATTAGAATCTGTCTTATCATGTTTTTGTTGTAAAATATCCAAAACGCCTTCAAAATAATTATGTTTTTCCGCCTCTTCTTCATTGTCTCTTATAGGATCGCCATATAATACTATTTGTATATCTCTTTCTTTTAATTTTTCAACGGGTTCGTCAACTGAAAATTTATATTTTTTAGCGACATTTTGCAGCTTTTTCCAATATATTGGCTGATTGGAAAAAAATTTGGTCCAAGGCTGAATCGCGCCTTCTAATAAGCTTAATTTTTTGTTTGGAATTACCAAATCAATGTCAACATCTAATTTAACTCCCAGCCCTTTACAATGTGAACAAGCTCCATAAGGCGAATTAAAAGAAAAAAGCCTTGGCTCAAGTTTTGGAAATTTTTCATTGCATCTTGGACAAACAAAAAATTCCAAATATTTTTTTTTGCTTCCCCTGCTTAATTCCAATCCTGACAAAGGAACTCTTTTTTTCATGACTTTCTTCCCGCAATGAACGCAATATGGAATCCCGACTTTCGCGAATAAAAAACGGATATAATCATAAATTTCCGCCATTGTCCCGACTGTTGAGCGAGGATTGTTGGTTAGCGTTCTTTGATCAATTGAAATTGTCGGTGAAAGACCTTCAATCTGATCAACATCCGGCTTATCAGCCATTCCTAAAAACTGCCTTGCGTAAGATGAAAAACTTTCAGCATAACGGCGCTGGCCTTCAGCATAAAGAGTGTCAAAAGCTAAACTTGATTTTCCTGAACCAGAAAGCCCTGTTATGACAACCAATTTATTTCTAGGAATTTCAACATTAATATTTTTAAGATTATGTACCCTAGCTCCTTTAATGATTATTTTATCGTTTTCAATCGCCATAAAAATTTATTATTAACAAATAATATAACATAGCGCTTATAAAAAATCAAGAGATAAACATATAAACATAAGTCATTTGTAATTAGCCATTAATTCTCATGAATTATAATTTTCAATTTTTGTTAATCAATGTCTATAATATTTTGCGAACACGAATAAAAAAACTGCCAGAACTGTTTAGTTCTGGCAGATGATTATATTATTTTTTCTCCTTATTATTTGTGCCTAAAATCTCGCCAGTTTCTGATAAACATCTGTAAATCTTGTTTATCACAACATCCGTCATAATTCATATCGCATTTGCAATCATTATGTTGGCATCCGCTACCA
>JAYEJU010000040.1 GCA_034660655.1 Patescibacteria group bacterium
GTTGCGGCGGGCGAGTGTTGCGGCGAGCAAGGATGTTGCTGTGCACGACCGGTACTGGACGGCGTCCCGACGGATACACCCGGTTGGAATGCATGAGCAATATAATTGTATTCGGATGGCGGACGGGACGTACATGTCGTGTATCGTTGTCGGCGTCCCGACGCACACAACGCCAGGCTACCCGGCAACCATAGAAGAAATTAAAAAAGAGATTGAGCAAGAAGAACTAACAAAACCAGTTGAAAAAATTATAGATAATGATATTGGGGCAATGTTGAACACAGCCAAAATCAGAATTGAAAATATTGATAATCCAGAAGATATTGAAAAAAAATTAGAGCAAGCTGTTTTTGCGCAAAGCAAGGGGATTAGAGAAAATCAAGAAATAATGGAAAGAATAAATAATATTTTAGAACAAATTTCCAAAGAAGATAAAGTTAAGGCGGATGAAACAAAAATGTTAGGACTGACAAAAAGCGTTAGCGAGATAACAGGAATAGAAAAAGAAAAAATTAAACAAATAATAAAAAATCAAGAAAATAAAATAAAAGAAAAAGCAGAACAAGAATTATATTCAGGTTCGTTTAAAAGAAAATTAGCGATTGCTGGAGCGCGATGGGGCGCTTATATTGGATTAGGAGCTGGAGTTGGCGCGTTAACAATGGCAACGGGAGGAACAGCAGGAGTTTTTGGCGGTTCCGCGTTGGCTGGAATTCGTATGGCTGAAGGGGCTATAACAGCCAAAATTTTAGGTAAAAAATTAAAAATAATTGAAAACGAACTGAAAAAACAGTTAAAGGAAAACCAAATTGAAAAAGATAAATTTTTAACTGACATCATTGCTGAAATAGCTCTTAATAAGCAAGAGGAGATTGATCATCGCGGTGAAGAAAAGCAAGAAGCAAGAAATAATTTAGAAGAAAAACGCGAAGCTTATTTAAAAAAAGGAAAATGGACAGAAGAAAAAAAGAAAAAAGAAATAGATGAATATCAGGAATATTCAGAAGCTGTGAATTATTTGAAAAAAGATTATGAAAAATCTTTAAATGATTATTTGGACGAGCGTTATCCAGATTTAGATTTAAAGGAAAAAGAAGCATGCGTTAACGCTATGTTAGCTCTGTTTCAAAATGAGGAAAATACAGAGCTTTTAAAACAGGAATTTTTTAAAAAAGGCTTATTTAAAAAAGGAATTGATAAAATTCAAAAAGTTTTAGACAGTAAATGGCTTGGCGGAAAAGACACAATTGAAAAAAAATTAAGAACAGTCGCTGTTTTTGCCGGAGCTGGTTATTTAGCTCGGCAGTCAAATACTGTTAAAAGAATTTTATTTACATTTGCAGGAGCAAAAGTTGGTTCGGCGATGGCTGATTTAATTTTAAAAAATACAAGAGCAGATGATATTTTAAGTAAAGTTAAAGCAGAAGATTTAACAAAACAAACAGAAATATCTGATAATCTGTTTAACAAAGCTAAAGCGCAACTGATGGATTATAATTTTAAAAAAGAAAATCCAAGCGAATACGCGAAGTTAAGAGAAGAAGTTGAAAAAATAGAAAAAGAAAAAATTTCAAAAGCTGAAAAAGCAGAACAATTGTTAGCGGAAAATAATGAAAAATTAAAAAATAAAATTTTAGAAAAAAAATTAGCTGAGCAGGTTGTGAAAAGAGGAAAAATAACAATGCAGATACTTGGCGCTGGAGCAGGATTTGCGTTTGGCGAACTTTTTGTGCATTCAGCGCAGGCAAAAGCTAATAGCGCAAACGAGACTGATGGACAGATTGAAATAAAAGGCGACACTAATGTCACTGAGGACAACGCGACACAAGAAAACAAAGAACAAAAATCTGAAAAAATTTTAGCTGAAGAAAAAGAGGCACAAGGAATGAAAGAATTTCTAGATATTAATATTAAACGCCAAAAAGAAATACAAAAAGCTTTAGATATTTTTTGCAATGAAAATAATATTGATATTGTTAATGAAGAGAAATTAACTGATGAACAAGCAGTTGAATTTTTCAGAAACAGTATAAATCATAATTATAAACCAGAAAATATTAGTGTAGTATTAGAATCTCATATTAGCGACTGGGGAATTGTGGAAAATAAATATCTTCACTCAATTGATGTGTCTAATATTGGATCTTATGACGCAGGGGCATCAGATAAAGGCACTGAAGAGACAGAAACATATAAGCCAAAAATCACAGACAATAATTTTGAAAAAGATTCAACAGCAGAGTCATTAAAAAGTCCGTTAGTAGAATTTACAGATAAAAAATTAGAAAGTGTTGTTAATAAATATTCAAAACAAAATCATATTGATGATATAAATGATATTTCAGATTATCAACTTAAAGGGCTTATAGAAGAATTAGATAAAGAAAAAATAAGCCAAAATTCTCTTGCAAATTTTTTGCGTGATCAACTTAAAATGAACGATAGTGAAATTCAAAATATTGAAGCAAAAACATTTGAAATTAGCAAAGGGGATAGCATTTGGACAACAGCTGAAAAATATCTACAAGCTAAATATTCTGATTTTAATAATTTAGGAGAAAGCGACAAAACAGGAAAAAGCGCGGAAGCTCTTAAAACCTATAATATTGACAAGATAAAAGATAAAATTATTGAAATTATTAAAACAGGAGATGACGATGTTAAAAAACAATTTGGTCTGGAAAAAATTAACAATCCTGACAAAATCACTATAGATCAATTAAAAAATATTAAATTTGACGAAATTGATAAAACGGTTTTTAATGATGGAAAATTAACGGATGAATTAAGCAATAAAAAAATAGAAAACATTGTCAAAAATAATGAGACTCTAAAAGATTTTTTTCATAAACATCCAGACGCGCCTCGTTCAACACAGAATTATCAAGACATTTTAGACGGCTCTGGAAGTGTCGAAAAAACAAGTGTTCTTGAAATTGGGGGGCAAACAGATGAAACAAACGCGGTAAACATAGAAAAATTTGAAAAATTAAATATTTCAGGACAAAGAACAATTATAGACGATTTACATAATCAAAGTCGCGAAATAGATAAAATAACAAATGCGAGTGAAGACGCGAAAGATAGTTTGCGCAAAGAAAGAGCTAAAATTAATATATTAAAAACAAATTTGATACAAATATTTAACGAACAACATCAAACTGAAATAAAAGAGTATAAAAATCTAAATAATGAAATAGGTTGGATGGAAAAAGAAAAACTTATTCAAGCTAAAGACAATCTTTTGGTTAAAGGAAAAGAATTTTACATAAAACCTTTTTTAAGCAGGTATTTCGGAATATTTTGGGATGAAGAAAAATGGGAAAAAGCTAAAACATTAAATATGAGCGAGGTTTCAGATAAAAAGCATAGTGATATCGCGAATAAAAAATTATTATCTCATCTTAGTGAAATAAAAAAATCTTTTGGAAATCCGTTAGAGAGAGAAACAGTTGGAAAATATTTAGAAAGATTTGAAGTTGGCGAAGCTGAGAAAAGATTCGAATTAAATGATAAAAAAGAAAATCTTGAAAAGTTAGGCAAAATTATTGGACGCGAAAATACAGAAAGTGAAAATATAACAGATAAAAAAATTATAAATACGAATTCAAATAAAAGTCAGATTAAAAAAATACCAACAATGGACACGAGGGAATAAAAAAGTTATACTAAAATTTTTTTTAAAATAAAACAGCCCCCGGAGGTTTTTCCTTACGGGGGTTTTGTATTTTTTCGGCTGTTTTTTCCAGCCGAATTTATTGTTTTGTTTTTGGCAATATTGAGATAGTTGATTTATAAACCATTTCCGCTACTATTACCACGCAACGGTTGTAGTCAGCGTGACCAAACATCGCGGTAGGACCTCCTACAACAATTTGCGCGTTTATTGTTTTTTTCGCCACACTATCATTATTCAAAAGAAAATCCTTTATATTTTCAGACCGAGCTTGAGAAATAGCCTCAGTAATATCGGTCCTCCCTCCTATATCGCCATATCCGAGGATATAAGAGATTTTATAATCGTTCCCTTTTTTATTTGCTTCTTCCTTAAAATAAGGAAGGCATTTGTTGACGATTTTAGATCCAAGATCATCGGTTATATTAGATTGACCGACTTTAAAATTTCCAACAATACATGCCATATAGTCAGACGACATTTCTGACAAAATTTTCATTTCAGCCACGCGCATTGTAACTGACTGAATGTCAGCGCTGTTGGTTGTCGTTTTCTTCTCAACAGACGACATTCTTTTTTCCAGCGCTGTTAAACGTTGGCTGATATTATCTCTAACACTTGGCGTAGGAACTATAGCTTTTGTTGTGTCTGGCTTATTAATCTCAGACACTGGAACTAATTTAGTCTCTGGCTCTTTTTCCGTCAATATTACAGGAGGATTGTAAATCTCTGGCATACCTAGATTGACTAGCGCGGGTTTCGCGCACGAGGTTAAAAATAAAGCTATAACGATTACAAAAAATTCAAGATATTTTTTCATTTTTTCTCCTCCCTATTTGTCTATTTCAAGATATTCAGGTATTGTTTCAACCTGAGTTATTTTTTTCCCTGAGATAACATAAACGCGCCGATTGTTGGCGTGTTTTGTGAAGTCAGGATGTCGTTCACCTTCGGAAACATAACGGACGCGTTTTTGGATTTCTCCAAAAGGCATTCCATTATTACGCAATATATTTGCAACCTCAATCGCGACTGACTTGCTTCTTTCCATTCCAAGATGATCATTATATTTATCGCTTCCTCTTGTATCGCAGGATCCGATAAACCAAAATATCTGGCTTGGATTATTTTCCACATATTGGGAAATTTTCTCAAGCTGTTCTTTCTGCCCAATAATGTCAGACTTATCAAAATTGAAATAAATATCAGAAAGTTTGGCTTCTGGTTTTATTTTTTTTTCAACTTTTTTATCAGCAGGCTCTTTTTGCTTTTTAACAGGAGGAGGTCCATATCTATCAAAACATAAAATCCTTATTATCGGATTTTCATCAACATAGGATCTTGCTGTCCCTATGCCTCCGCCAAAAGCGCCACCGCCGATTATTTTATCTGTTTCTCCCGCAGGACCCATTGCTTTATTAATCACACCAGCTGTTCCTAAGGCTCTTATTTTTCCTACTGTTTCATATTTTATTTTTTGAAGAGGGACTACATAAATAACTCCACTTTCTTTTTTAGCTTTATATAATCCTTCCATAACGACAGCGTCAGTAACAGACTGTTCTTTGCCACAAATTTTTACTTCCCCAATCTTTATTGCTCCTTGCGGATGCCAATAAAGAATAACTATAGGAATATTATTGGCGTTAAATGTCGCCCAAAAATTAGACTCTATGTGTTTGATTTTAACGCCTTTCCTCATCCCATTTATCATTTCCATAGTTATTTCTTTACCATAACTATTTTCCCAAAATTTCCATCCTTCTTTTATATATGTGGGATGAAGAGGACTTGTAAAAGATGAGTCCATCTTGTATATTCCAGGAAACCCTCGCTTATCAGTACTACTCTCATAATAAGGATGATAATCTAATGAAGCGCCGGCTTCTGCTGAGGCTTCTGTTGTATCTGCAAACAAGTTTGTTGGCAAAAATAAAAATGTAAGTATCACGCAAAAAAATAATAATCGTTGCATCTTCATTTTTTAACTCCTTTTAATTGTGGGGCGGAAATTGTTATTATCTCCCGCCCCTGGTTTTTTGTTATATGATATTCCCTTTTGAACGCGATTTTGATTTTGCCTTAAAATTAATACCATCTGGAAATACTTCGGTCGTGGTCACGCTTTTGCCAACAGTTATCCCAACACCAGCTATGGTATTGGGGGCTGAACCGTCATAGCAAAAAGTCCCGTGATTCCCAGCACTCAAATCAACAGAATCGTTTTGTTGGCGTGATCCCGTTAAGTGTTCGCCTTCTCCGTCGATTTTTACTTCGCCATCTCTTGTCTGATCGGCTTTGGACGCGCCGATAGTTAAAGCGGATGAGGTGCGTTTCAAAATATTGCCGTCATTATTTTCAGCAACATTAACAAAAGTTCTTCCGCAGGCGTCAGCAGATCCATCAATATAAGGACCGTTTTCGCCTTCATATTCGGCATTGGTTATGTTTATCCCTCTGGCAAAATTGTCGTCTTCTCGGTCAATATTAGACCAATTTCCTTGACCAACATAACCTGCAATATGAGTATTTTCTTCTATATTGCCATCAGCGCCGGCTTCGGTTGCAATTTTGCTACGAGACCATGAAAGCCCGTTGGGACAACTGTCTCCTTTTAAAACAGATCCCAAGTTGGCATAACCACTTGCGTAATTTGTGCCAACTGCGTGATATTCTCCCATGTCTTCTGACATGGAATATCCGCCAAAGTTGCTGTCTCCGTGTTCATACAAACCACCACCATAAACATATCCGTCAGCGGTTTGCTGGCAACTCGGATCGCTTGGGTCGCAGGCCATAGCGCTTGAAAAAGCACTAAAAACAAGCAACAAAAAAATAGCCATAATGATTTTTGGTTTCATTTATTTTTCCTTTTATTTCTGTTTTTGATTTTTGTTATTCCGCTAATTTTGTAAAACAAAATTCGCGGTTCCTTAGCCGATTTTTAAAATTATAACATCACCTCCCTTTTTTTATTTAATTTTCAATGAGCTATCTTTTGTTTTGATTTATAGATTTTACCATTATTTTTCTTTTTGTCAATATTCTATTGACAATCAAGTTATTTTTTGCTATAATTTTGTATTGCTTTAAGAATGATTTTGTATTTTTAAAGTTGGACATTGACAATTCACATTCAATTAAAAACAAAATATTGGAGGGTATTGAGATGAAAGAAAGAATAATTTTTTTAAGTTTATTGTGTCGGTCTAAAATTGTTGAAATAAGCAACAGCGTGAAAGTCGTTTATTCTAAATTAAAATTCAATTTAAAACATTCTATATTACATTCGCAAATTTGGTCTAAAATCGTTGAAACAAAAGGCAGAGTGGAAGCTATCCATTGTAGAACAAAACAACGAAAGTCTATATTATATCTTAAAATCATTTTAAAATTTTTTATTCCTGAAAATTGGAATGACAAGCGTGATTTTGTCACCAAAACCGTAAAAGAGGACAAAGAAGGCAAAACTGTTTTTAAAGAAGTTAATGTCGTTGACGCTAACGGCAAATCTAAAAAAGAAATTATCAGCGAAGGTCGTAAACATGGACGCTGGAAGCGGCTAAGGAATTTTGTCTTTGCGGTAAGCGCTTTGTTGTTTATGTATTTTGCAGTAGGCGCTTTAGGGGAAAAATTATTATTCAAAATTTTTTTTCCTTTACTACTAACAGTAATTTGGTTTTGGCCTTTTTGGCCGATCAAAGAACATCTGAATAAGAAGAAAGTGATTTTTAGCATAACAATTTTTATTGTTTTGCTAACGCTTTTTTTAACTTATCCATTAGCGATAATTATTCAGCATGCTGTTTTGTGGGTATTGATATTGGCATTTTTAACTTTTATTATTGAAGAAATAACAGGAAAGGATCTTTATCCTGCCGCTGTTGTTGTGATAGGAATTGTGACGCTTCTAATTTCTTTGTTGTTAGGATTAGTTGACCTGTTTCATGATCATTCTTATTATGTCCAAAAAACTAATCTTACAGTAAATGAAGAATTAGCGCAAACTCAGGAATGGGAAAAGGCAAAAGCAAGATTGTCTTTATCAAAAAAAATCACTCTGGGAATGCATCTCTTATTGCCGGAAGAGAAAGACGAAAACTTTTTTTGTTCTATCAAAAAATTAGCAGGACTCTCAATAAAAGGTTGTTGCCCTGCCGAATTTAACAGAGTTGGTTCTGTTATAGGACGATTAGTTTTCTTTTTCTCTTTTTTAACCATTTATATTCTTCTTCTTTTCATATTTATTCCTGAAATAGCTTGGAAACATATAGAAGAAGCAAGAAAAAAACATGATAAAAAATCAAAAGGCGCGACAGGTAAGGAAGGTCTCAGCGCAATGGCTTATATCAGCTTTGATATGCTCGGCAGTATATTGCATGAGTTTATACAAGGCAGAGGTAAAAAAAAGGGATAAAAAAATGAAAAAAAAATTTATGCCAATAATGGGCATTCTTGGAATTATTATATTGCTCCTTGTCGGATTTTGGTATTTTATCTTAAGCCAAACTCCGCAGACTGAATATTTTGTTAATCTCAATGGGCAATTTGCTTCTTACGAAAAGAGATTAACAATATCCAAACCGTGTATTTTAGTTTTTGATGCTCAGGGGCAGTTCAAACTGAAATGTCCTGAGTCTATCAGCCATGACGCTTATGGCGGTATGACAGATCCTTGGGGCGACATAATTTATTTTACTGTTACTTATCAGGGAGAGACAAAACGATTAGCTGGTGTTAAATCGCAAATGAAAATTATGGTTCCGGGTGAAATTATTTTGAGTCTGGAATATGACAAGGAAGATTTTAATCCGAATTTGGATAAAATTTGGACAGGAAAATATCAAGAGCCAATCTTCAGTTATGGATCTGTCTCAATAAAAATTTTTGAGCTTCAAGGCGATGATAAAGTTTCTGATATCCCAGGACTTAAGAGTTTGACAGAAACTGAAAAGGACTCTATTTTATCAGTTCCGTCTGTTTTTAAACCAGGGTTTGAAATTTTAAAAAGAGCGATGAGTCTTGACGATAATAACAGCAAATACAATTTTTTTGGGTTAGAACCATTGCCTAAAGAAGAACAGGAAAAAATAAAAAAGGATTTTAAAAACGCAATAAATCTTTTGAAATCCACCTTTGAATTCGGAGGAGAAGAAAATGAAAATTAGCAATCCTACGGCTATAATTATAGTTTTAGCCACTATATCTTTTATGTGGTTATATATTTGGCCAAAATTTAGAAAAGATACCAATATAGAGATTGAAGACTGGAAGGATATTTTTAAAAAAATCCTTCCGAGTTTTATCGCCAAATATTTTAATTTGCTTTTTCCTGCTATCATATTTGTAATAGTAATGGGCGGTTTGGGAATTTTTGTAGATTCTCAACCGAGTGGCAGTTTGTTTAACGCCGTATTCACTAGCATTTTGCTTCTAATTTGTTTTTTAGGATTAAACAAATTAATAAAACTTGAAAATCCAGAAGCTGGGGCAGGACAACAAATTTTGTTATGGGGAATTTATGGATTAATTATTTTTACAATGATTCATAATACTTTTAACGAAATTATAACCAACAATATGTATTTTGTTGGGATGATTGGCGGGATATCAATGCTAACATTCGCATTGTTAATGACACAAGGACCGTTCAAGATTTTATTAAGTGGCGCCTTATTATGCTCCATATTTATTTTACGGAGCTACATTAATACAGGATATCTCCCTTTTACCAACGGAGAAAACTGGGAGGGGTATTGGCCGATCATCCTTATCGCCATTGCCACAACTATTTTGTTTATTACTTCTCATAAGCAAATAAAATGGTATGAGAGGTGGTCGTGCTGGGCTATCAGAGGCATCGCAATCATTATCATGTGTCCAATGATATTATTAGTCGCACTGATGATGATAGACAGAATTAGACCTGACGATATTTCACGTATAGCGGAATACAATCGGACAGCCAATTTTTCAAAAAAGTCTTATTCCTCAACTTGGAGAAAAAAGACGCTTGTGGATTATAAAATCCGCGAATCAGAAAAATTATTGGAAAGGTTTAATCGTGACGACCCATCTGTCACGACGGACGATATGAATAAAGCTACTGCCAACCGCGAGTTGGCGGTTGAAAAATTTTATAATGGAGCGGAAAAAATTGTTAAAAACGCTCCAAAAAGAAAAAGCATAGAAAATCTTGTTTTTTCAGAATTAATTTCTCTTTTTAGAGAATACAAAAACAAGATATCTATATTTATCACTCGCCTCCAGCTTTAAAGGAGGCGTAAAACAAAAAATCAAAAGGCGCGCTAAGGAATAAAAATCCACAGCCGCCTTTTTTCTTTTGGTTTATTTATGCTATAATAAAAATATCTAAATATTATAAATAAATTTATGGCAAAAAAAAATATAATAGAGGAGGAGCCTCTAATTAAAAAACACCACTTAGATATAAAAATTATTGTTTTCGCGATTATCGCTATTATTCTTTGCGCGATTTTTTATATTTTGGCGCTAACACCGACAAACAAAAAAACAGTTCAAATCAGCAATAATAAAAATTCAAATCAAGCGCAAAATAATAAAACAAATATTAACAACGCAGCTGATATTTTAGCAGATCAGTCAAAAATTAAAAAAATCAAAGACTATGACGAGCTAAAAGATTTTTTGCTTTCAAAGGAAACTCATTATCAGGGAGGAAATATGATAATGGAAAAATCAATGATGCTTAGAGCTCCAGCTGGCATGGGCGGAGAAATGCTGGATAGCGCGATGGCGACAGAAGCAGATTCAAACGATTATTCAGAAACAAATATTCAAGTTGAAGGCGTTGATGAAGCTGATATTATAAAAACAGACGGCAAATATATTTACGCTGTTTCTGAAAACGAACTTTTCATTATTAACGCGTTTCCGGCTGATCAGTCAAAAATAATTTCTAAAATTAAATTTCAATCCAAACCGCAAAATATTTATATTAATGGAAACAGCTTGGCAGTTTATGGAAGAGACGATTTAATTTATAAAACAGATTTGTATAAAACATTGCGTCCGAACAGTAATTTTACTTTTTTCAAAGTTTTTGATCTAAGCGACAAAAAAAATCCAAAGCAAATTCGGGACTTAGATTTTGAAGGAACATTTTACAATTCAAGAATGGTTGGCGATTATGTTTATTTTATTACGCAACAGCCGGCAAGATATTACAAAAATATGCCAGAGCCGATAATTTTATCTAATGGCGAAGCAATACTCAGGGAAAAAATGATGGATATCTACTATATTAATATGCCGTATAGCTCTTACAATTTTACGCACATAGCCGCTATAAATATTAAAAATAACAGAGAAATAATAAATAGTGAATCATATCTTTTGTCTTATGGGCAAAATTTATATGTTTCGCAAAAAAATATTTACATCACTTACACAAAATATATTAGAGAGGAAACACTAATGGCAGATTCAGTAAAAGAGGTTATATTTCCAATGTTAGATTCTGACAGTAGACAAACAATTCAAGAAATAGAAGCAACTTCAGAACGAGTTTTAAGTTATGAAGAAAAGGCAAACAAGATATTAAATATCGTAGGAATGTATGTTAGTTTGCTTTCACAAGAAGAGCAAAACGCGATAGAAAAAAAAGTAAAACAAAAATTAACTGAAAAATATGAAGACATATCCAAAGAGCTTGAAAAAACAGTAATCCATAAAATTGGGATTAACAAAAATAAGTTAGAGTATAAAGCTGTTGGCGAGGTAACTGGGCAAGTTTTAAATCAATTTTCAATGGATGAAAACAATGGATATTTTAGAATTGCCACAACCAAAAACAGAACTTGGTCGCGTCTTATGGACGAAGGGGGAAGTGAATCCTATAATAATTTATATGTTTTAGACAAAGATTTAAACATTGTCGGAAAAATAGAAGATTTGGCTAAAGGCGAAAGAATTTATTCAGCGCGATTTATGCAAAACAGGGCTTATCTTGTAACATTCAAACAAATTGATCCTTTATTTGTTATTGATTTAAAAAATCCAACAAATCCACGGGTTTTAGGCAAGCTAAAAATTCCAGGATTTTCAAATTATCTGCATCCTTATGACGAAACAACTTTAATCGGCTTGGGAAAAGATTCTGGCAATTGGAACGCGAGATTAAAACTGTCTCTTTTTGATGTTTCTAATGTAGGCGACCCAAAAGAAATTGATACTTATATTTTTGAAAACAAAAGAGGAAATTCAATCGCGCTTAATGATCATAAAGCGTTTCTGTTTTCCAAAGAAAAAAATTTGTTAGTGATTCCAATAAATTTGGGAGATTCAAGAATATTAACAGATGGAATTATAGAAGAAAAAATAATGATGCCTAATCCCAGTTCAAATGAATATTTCAATGGAGCCGCAATATTTTATATTGATGAAGACGGATTTGA
>JAYEJU010000041.1 GCA_034660655.1 Patescibacteria group bacterium
ACTTTTTTTCTCTATTTCATTTTTTGCCTGCATTATTTCTTCTTCCGTGATTTTGATATCTAATTCTTTTTTAGCGATTTTATTATTAAAAACAGATATCTGATCTTCTAAACTCGCAATTTCCACTAATTTTTCTTCAATCGCCTCCCTATAGGATTCAGCCTTGTTTTTTAATTTTTTAATTTTTTCTTTTTGTTGTTCAATCCCCTCTTCAACTCCCCTTATATCACTGTCAATCCCGTTTTGATAAGCCAAAACTTCATAGCCATTTTTTATTCCTAACAACAAAATTAAGATTAAAACTAATCCAATAAAAATTTTTTTGCTATTTGTGAAAATATTTTTTATAAACATTTTATTCTTTTATCTATATTTATTATAACAAAAATAGAAAAATAAGCAATGCAAGCTAAAGTTCGCTAATCCAATTCAAAATTTTCATCAGAAACTTTCTTGATAAATTCGTTTGCCTGAAGCTCGTAATTTCCTCCAAATGATTTTACTTTTTCAGCTGTTTCAATCGCTTTTTCTTTATTATTTGAGTAAGCGTATGACAAGGCAAGATCAATCCAGTATTTTGGCTTATCAGGACAAATTTCTGTTAATTCTTTGTAAAATTTAATTGCAAAAACATACTCTTCAGTATTAACAGCCGCGGACGCCATTCTTTTTAAACATTCTTCCTTTTTATAATTTATTGCAAGCTCATCCATTTTGTTCAGATAATTTTCAATTTTGTCAGTCTGATGCGAAACCATGAGCATTAAAATCAGATTGATATAAGACTCTTCTACCTGATCATTCAAATTAATTGCTTTTTCAAAACTTTGTATTGCTTGTTTATAAAATTCTTTGCCTATTTCTTTTTCATTTTTTTGCGTGTAATAATTTCCAAGATAAATCTGCGCGTATCCTCTTTCATAAAAAATATGCGGTCTTGTTGGGCTTAGACTTTCAGCTTGTTTTGAAATAGCAATAACATCGTTTAATAAATTAATATCATAAATATATATTCTATTGTAATGCCGCATTAATAATATATAATTAGCAACGTCATTTGGTCTTTCCAAAATCTGTTTTTTTAATTCCTCACTCACTTTTAAAGACGCGTCTCTACGAAAAATTTCAGTTCCGTCTTTTTTATAAACCATTGTATTAACAAATTCAGTAAAACGAATTCTGTATTCCTGATTTCCGTAAGTATTATAAGAAATAGCTTTTAAAAATAAATTGTAAGCGCTTTCAAAATCTTTTATGCTCGTGGCTCTCATTGCTTGAACTGTTGTTAAATTAGCTTTTGCCGGCTTAATATTAACTAAATACATAATCGGCAAAAACAGAATTAAAAGAATAGCAGAAAATATTTTATAAAATTGCTTGTTTTCTAATATTTTAAACTTAAATTCATTATCATAAAAAGATAAAAAACCAAGCATTAAAACCAATGGAATATAAACTACTAAAACATCAAAAACAAACAGATTTTGAATAAAATAAGCGAAAATTAACGAAATAAAAATTATTGCCGTTGTTTTGCTTGCTAAATGTTCATTACCCTCTTCACTTATTTTTTGGAAGGCTTTCTTTTGTAAAAAATACTTTTTAAAAAAAGAAATAACAAAACATTCCTCTTTTTTAACAATCATTTTTTTAAACAAAAAATAGACAGGATAAAAAATCAAAAAAACATAAGCTAATAATCCGATTATTCCGCCAGCAACAGCTCGGTCAAAAATAACATTATGCGCTCTGTCAAACCAGATTCGCGAACCAGGATCTTCATAAATTCCTGGATTAAAATGTTTATTAAAAACTAAATTAAAATTTTCATAACCATAACCCAATAAAGGCTTTTCTTTAATCCCCTGCCAAGCTGAATCCCAGGTCATTAAACGAGTCTCAGTTGTTCTATCACTTAATGAAATACTGGACATTCTTCTTAAAAATTCTGAATTTTTAACAAAAGAAATATTTTGATTAAAATATACAAAATTTCCAAACAAAAATAATATTAAAACAATGAATAAAAAAATTCTCTTGATTTTTTTGCTAACTTTTGTAAAAAAAATAATTAAAAACAGAGCTAAAAACAGAGAAAACGCCAAGCCGACAAAAGCTCCGCGAGTAGCTGTCTGGATAATAATATAAAGCTCAAACATAACGGCTAAAATATAATATTTTTTAAGCCATCGGTTTTCTCTTTGGAAAAAAAGAAAAAGCGCGAAAAAAGCTCCAAAAATCAAATATCCAGCCAAAAATGCGGGGTTACCGATTGTCGCTGAAAGCCTGCCCTGCCCCGCGTTTAAAACAAAATCTAAATTTAATCTTTGCCCAAGCGCGAAAAAACTAACTAATAAAGTTCCAATAATAGCAGTATCAAAAAATAAAAGCCATTCTTTTTTGCTTCTTATAAACCCTGATATCACAATAAAAAACGCAAAAAGATGAAGCAATAATAATATCCCCTCGCTTCTTTCTATGTCGCCCCAAAAACTAAGATAAAAATTACTTCCAAACAGAGAAGATATAAAAGTTAAGACAATATAAGCCAAAAAAGAAAAAAATATAATTGTAAAACGCGGTCTGTAATTAATGTTTATAGAAATTAACAGTAAATAAAGAACAAAAATAATCTCAACAATTACTCTGAAGACTAAGGCTTTTGAAAAAATAAAAGGGAAAAAAAATCCGCCATACATTAAAATGGGGATGAAAGCAATCGCTGCCAGCCCTAAACATATCGCGTATTTTAGTGTTTTTTCAAGCATATTATCGCTATTTAAAAAATTATCATCGGCCTTTTTATTTTTTATAATTATTTTTAAT
>JAYEJU010000042.1 GCA_034660655.1 Patescibacteria group bacterium
TGGCTTGTGAATATATTGATGAAGCGGAAATAAAAAATATTGGCTGGCAAGGATATTGTTTGCAATATGACAGATATCCCGGCGACCCTAAACAATGTTTGCTTTGGTGGCCGGTTGATCTTTTATTGGGAGAAGACGCGAATATTAAGCATGGATATAATGAGAGATATCCGTTATATTATACCACAGAAGGCCAAATTGAAACGCGAAATGTTATTGGTAATAAATCATGGTTATTTGTTGACGAATTTGAATCCTTAGTAGATATTGAACTTTCTTTAGATGATATAGGTCTTGGTAATATAAATAAAGAATTTTTTAAATTAGAAAATATTAATTGGATTATAAGTCGTTGCAACCCTCATTCAGGAGATCCTATGTATAGGTTTCAAGAACATGGCGGAGTATGGGATATGAATCCTTCTCTTGATTGTAGAACAGCTGAAGGGCATCTTATCTTCTGGAATGAGCCTAACCCTGTAATATCTGCTTGCGGGATGAGTATAGAAGAAATCAGGAATACTGTAAGCAATTGTCCTCTTGGCGGAGATTGTATGGTTATGTTTTGGATATTGGATGATTATGGCAGATTAGATAGATATCGATATATTATTTGGGATAATGGGGGAGATCATCTGGAGCCATCATGTAGTACAGAGATTAATGCGGATATTTATTATGCTGATAAAATAGCTCAAGTAGTCACACCTATTGGACAGAATAAATATTGGTCAGGAAGAGTTTATGAAGGGTCAAATTATATTACTATTTATCCACGAGTAGACATGGAACATATAATTTATAATGATGATTATCTTCCTTTTGGCTCCATAGTCCCTCCTGACCCAGATTATGAACCATCTCTTTGGGATAGTAAAGATGAAACAGGGATACAGCGATTATACAAAGAAGTTCCTGAAGAAGACTTGTCTTCTCCTTATCAGCCGAGAGCGGGACAATTGCATAATACAGACTCTATTAAACGTTTATTCGCGCAAAGTTATGGAATATGGGAATGGAACGGAAATAATTATGAATCCGTTGAAGGATTTGATTGGACGCCTCCTGAAAATATCTGCTTTGGAGATCCTCCTCAAAGACCAATATATAATCCAATAACTAAGACTTGCGGAGGAGGCGATTGTTCGGCTGGATGCGGAAATAATCCAACAGGCGTGACTTGCGATTGGTGCGGTGTTCCGCCAGAAATAACTAATATAAATCTTAACGGTATGACAGGCGGAGATTATAAAATCGGCAATAGCGAAACAATTAATTTAAGATTTAATACCATAATTGATAGTAATCAGCTTCCTTTGGCAATGTATGCGGTTGATTGGGGCGATGGTACTGATGATAAGCCGAATTTAATTTTAAGTAGCGGGGTTGGAACAACAAGCAAACCAAACCCTGAAAATCAGCATTCATTTTATCATTTGTATGGATATTGGGATATGTTAAATAATAATTTCGGAAGCAATAGTATTGGTTGCGGTGCGGCAGGCGAAGGTATTGATGTAGATAATGATGGAGTAACAGATGTTTTGTGTGATAATTTTTCTTCTTGTTGCGCCACTAAAATAAAAATTAAAGTAAAAGATAATTGGGGTTGGTGCAATAGTGGAACAACTAGAAATGATTGTGAAAGTTGGGAGGAATATAATGGATATATTATTGTTAATCAATTTGGAACATAATGAATGTTTTGAAGGAGAAACTGGATATTATGAGAATTGGACTTGGGCATGCGCTCAACATCCTGACTATTATTGGTATCAAGACGATCAAATAAATTGTGATGTTTTAGGTCAAATTTGTCAAAATGGCAGTTGTGTTTGCGCTGATGAATGTTCTGTTGGAGAAATTGGTTGTAGTATGGGCGGTGATGGCTGATTGGCGTTGTTAGGCAGCAATTAAGATGGATCGTTTGGCGGTTTTTCATTTATGTATAAGCTGGAGTGAGACAGTTCTAATATTTACTTGGACGAAGTTGCCGTTATTATTTAATAGTAATAATATTAAGGATTATTGGATAATCACCGACGCTAATGCGTATCGTTTTAATAATTTTTTTATTTTTATTGTATGCGCAAACAATCAAATTAAGGTTGTTTTGATAAATGTTTTGCTAAACAAATTAGTTGGATTATATTAACGGCGCTGAATAAAGATATGGTTTTTTGGATTTAAGGATTTAGAATTTGTTAAAGTTAAAAAAATAAAAAGCGTTTGGTTTTAACCAAGCGCTTTTTTAAAAATATAAATTTTTTTTAAAAATTGGAATTGGTCGGGGCGACTGGACTCGAACCAGCGGCCTCATGGTCCCAAACCACGCGCGCTACCAACTGCGCCACGCCCCGATAAAATTTAAGATTTATAATTTAAGATTTACGAGTTGAAATAGTTTTACATATTGAAACCATAATAGCGACTATTTGATTAATCTTTTGGAGATAGGTGCGATAGCAGAGTTTTTAGTCCAGCGTCTATCCCACACAGTTTTTGTGCCGAGGGAGAGAATTGAACTCTCGACACAAGGATTTTCAGTCCTTTGCTCTACCACTGAGCTACCTCGGCTATTATAGATCTTAGTCTATTAGTACGCCGTACAAGATTCGAACTTGTGACCTTCTCCTTAAAAGGGAGCTGCTCTACCAGCTGAGCTAACGGCGCTTAAAAATTATATTTACACAAAATAAAACTTATTGGTCATATAAATTGCCAATAGACTTGTTGTGTAATTAGTTTCGTGACGAAATTTTCAGATTTTGAGGCAAATTTTTCAAACAATTTTTTTAGCCTATCCTTAGATAAGGTAAAAAAATTTGAGGAAAATTTGACCGAAATATGGAAATTGTAGTAGAAATTAATTACGCAACAAGTCTAATGATAACTAAATAATATCAAATTCAAATATAATGTCAAGGAATCTTATTTAAAAAATATAGCTTAAAATAAAATATTAGAGTGTTTTACAAAAATAAAAATAAATTGTATAATAAATTATATTGTGTTAAATATGTTTATATTTTAACAGTTTATTTTTTTTGTTTTAAATAAATATGAATAATTGTTATTTAAAGAAAAATCTTTCGCAAGGTTTTGTTTCTCTTTACACAGGAAAAATGATCGCGCATATAGCTTATAGTGTCGGCTCTTTATTTTTGCCGATTTTTTTATATCAGATTTTTAATTTTGAAATAAGATATGTTTTGTATTATTATTTGGCATGCAGTTTATTATATGCTTTTTTAGTCGCTTTTGGCGCAAAATTTTTAAATGAAGTCGGTTTTAGAGATTCTTTGCGCGCTAGTGTTTTGTTAGGTGCTATATTTTATTTGTCTTTTTATTTTATTAATGAAAGCAATGTAAAATATTTAATTTGGTTTCCTGTAGTAGTTATTGTTTTATATCGCCTTGCTTATTGGCTTCCATATCATGTTGATTTTGCCAAATTTACTGACAAAAAAAACAGAGGAAAAGAATTTAGTATTTTGCAATCAACAAGATTATTAATAGGAGTTGTTTCACCGTTGTTAATCGGTTTTATAGTTGACGCTGTTGAGCTTAAAATAATGTTTATATTGGGAGCAATTATTTATCTTGTTTCAGGAATTCCTTATTTAACAATTCCAAGGACAAGAGAAAAATTTTCTTGGGGATATTTTCAGACTTGGAAAAAGTTTTTTAGCAAAAAATATAGAAAAATAGTTTTCGCTTATATGGCTGATGGCGCTGAACAAATAGTTGGAGTCGTAATCTGGCCGATTTTTATTTGGGAATTATTAAGCGGTGATTTGTTTAAAGTCGGATTGATTTCTTCTTTGATTGTCGCGGTTAGTATTATTTTACAATTAACAGTCGGCAGATATACTGACAAGATAAATAAGAATAAAATTTTGCGTGTTGGAAGTATACTTTATTCTTTAGGCTGGATTATAAAAATTTTTATTGCGACAGCATTTCAAATTTTTATTACTTCAACTTATCATAACTTGGCAAGAATTTTCATAAGAACGCCTTTTGATGTTTTAACTTATGAAAAAGCGGCTGACTCAGGGCATTATGTTGACGAGTTCACTGTTATTCATGAAATAGCAATGAATGTTGGAAAAGTTTTAATGCTGATTTTAGTTTTAGTTGTTTCTTCATTTTTCGGTATTCAATGGACTTTTATTTTAGCCGCTTTAGCAGCTTTATTTTTTAATTTTTTGTAACTCACTTGCAATTCAGTTGACTATTTTTTTAAGTTGTGTTTTACTTAATATTAAGGTAATAAAATTATCTTACTTTTTTTATTTTTCAAAAAATTTTTTAAAAGCTAAAAAGCTAAGAAAGTCTTGCCTGCCGGCAGGCAGGTAAAAGCTAATTATAATATGCCTACAATAAATCAATTAATTAGAAAAGGCAGAAAAAGGATTATTAAAAAATCTAATACTCCTGCTTTACGAACTACTCTTAATTCATTGAAGCGAAAATTAAGAGAATTGCCAAAAGGAAGCCCCTTCAAACGCGGTGTTTGTTTAAAAGTTACAACAGTTACTCCTAAAAAACCAAATTCAGCTTTAAGAAAAATTGCTAGAGTGCGACTTTCTAATGGAATGGAAGTCACGGCTTATATACCAGGCGTTGGACATAATTTGCAGGAGCATTCAATTGTTATGATTCGCGGTGGAAGAGTGAGCGATTTGCCAGGCGTGCGTTATCATATAGTAAGGGGAGTTTATGACACTCAAGGCGTTGAGGGCAGAAAACAGAGCAGAAGTTTATATGGAGCAAAAAAAGAAAAAACTAAAAAATAGATTTATCATTTTTTTGTCATTCCGACCGAGCTGAAGGCGAGTGGAGGAATCTTTAAATTAAAAGATCCTTCGACTCCGTTTCACTACGCTCAGGATGACAGATTGAAATTATGAGAGGAAAACAAGCAGTAAAAAGAAAAATAAAACCAGACGCGAAATTTAATAATCTTAATGTCGCAAAGTTTATAAATTATTTAATGGAAAGAGGCAAAAAAACAATTGCCCAAGAAATTATTTATGATGCTTTTGACATTATAGAAAAAAAAGTTCAAAAAGATCCTTTAGCTGTTTTTGAGCGCGCTATTAAAAATGTGACTCCTGTTCTTGAAGTAAAAGGGAGACGAGTTGGAGGAGCTAATTATCAAGTTCCAATAATGGTTAAAGGAACCAGAAAATTTCAATTAGCAAGTCGTTGGATTATTACGGCCGCAAAATCGCGAAAGGGAAGGCCAATGAAAGAAAAATTAGCTTTTGAATTAATGGACGCGGCAAAAGAAGAAGGTTTAGCTATTAAGAAAAAACAGGATGTTCAAAGAATGGCGGAATCAAATCGCGCGTTTGCTCATTTTGCAAGATACTAAAACTAATTTTCAATTATCAATTTTCAATTTTCAATTATTAAATTTAAAAAATTATATATAAAATATAGCCCTAAAAGCTAACGAAGCTAAAAAGCTAAAAGCTAAATTATGAGAGAATATTCATTAGAAAAAACAAGAAATATCGGGATTATCGCCCATATTGATGCTGGTAAGACAACTGTTACCGAGCGTATTTTGTATTACACTGGGAAAAAGCATAAAATTGGAGAAGTCCATAATGGAGAAGCCGAAATGGATTGGATGGAGCAGGAGCAGGAAAGAGGAATTACAATTACATCAGCCGCTACAACTTGTTTTTGGAAAGATCACAATATTAATATTATTGATACTCCTGGGCATATTGATTTTACGGCGGAAGTTCAGCGCTCTTTGCGTGTGCTTGACGGAGGCGTTGTTATTTTTGACGGAGTCGCCGGAGTGGAGCCTCAATCAGAAACAGTTTGGAGGCAAGCTGACAAATTTAAAGTTCCGCGAATAGCTTTTGTTAACAAACTTGACAGAACGGGAGCTGATTTTTTTTATGATTTAAAAACAATTTATGAAAGGCTTACAAAAGACGCGCATCCAATTCAACTTCCTATTGGCGCGGAAGCTGATTTTAAGGGGATTATTGATTTAATTGAAGAAAAAGCAATTATATATAAAGATGATATGGGGACTGATTTTGAAGAAACTGAAATTCCAAAAGATATGGCAGATAAGTCTGAAGAATATCGTAAAAAATTAATAGAAGCTGTTGTTGAAAATGATGAAGAATTAATGAATAAATATTTAGAAGGCAAAGAAATTTCAAATAATGAATTAAAAAAGACATTAAGGAAAGCTGTTATTGATAATAAAATTATTCCTGTCTTGTGCGGAAGCGCTTTGAAAAATAAGGGAGTTCAATTTTTATTAGACGCTGTTATTGAATATTTGCCGTCTCCGCTTGAAGTTCCGGCTGTTGAAGGCAAAGACCTATTTAACGAAGAAAAAATTATAAAAATAGATACTTCTGATTCAGCGCCTTTTACGGCGTTAGCTTTTAAGATTGCCATTGATCCTTTTGTTGGAAAACTTTGTTTTTTTAGAGTTTACGGTGGCACATTAAAATCAGGATCTTATGTATTAAATGTTAATACAAACACAAAAGAAAGAATTGGCAGAATTGTAAAACTTCATGCTAACCATCGTGAAGAAGTTAGTGAAGTTTATGCCGGAGAAATCGCCGCGGCAGTTGGATTAAAAAAAACTTTTACGGGCCATTCATTAACTGACGTTGATTATCCTGTAATTTTAGAAACAATTACATTTCCAGAGCCTGTTATTTCAGTCGCTATTGAGCCAAAAACAAAAGTTGATCAGGAAAAAATGGGGATAGCTTTGCAAAAGCTGGCAGAAGAAGATCCGACTTTTAGAATAAGAACAGATGAGGACACTGCGCAAACTATAATTTCTGGAATGGGAGAACTTCATCTTGATATTATTATAGACAGAATGAAACGCGAATTTAAAGTAGAGGCAAATATTGGGCAGCCTCAAGTCGCGTATAAAGAAACAATAAAATCAGAAGCAAAAGCGCAAGGAAAATATATTCATCAATCAGGCGGCCGCGGACAATATGGAGATTGCTGGTTAAAATTAGAGCCTTTGCAAAAAGATAAAGACGACAAAGATAAAAAAGAATTTGAATTTGTTAATGAAATAAAAGGCGCCTCTATTCCAAATGAATATATCCCAGCGATTGAAAAAGGAGTTAAAGGAGCTATGTCTAACGGAGTTGTTGCAGGTTATCCAATGCTTAACATAAAAGTAACGGTTTATGACGGATCATATCATGAAGTTGATTCATCAGAGGTTGCTTTTAAAATAGCTGCTAACCGCGGTTTTCAAGAAGCGGCAAAAAACGCTGATCCGATTATTTTAGAGCCGATTATGTCAGTTGAGGTTGTTACGCCTGAAAATTTTATGGGAGATGTCATCGGAGATTTAAATTCCAAGAGAGGACAGATCGGTCAAATGGAAGATAGAGGCCATGGAGTTGCGCAAGCAAAGGTTATCACGGCAAAAGTTCCTTTAGCTGAAATGTTTGGATACGCAACGCAATTACGTTCAATGACGCAGGGCAGAGCTTCGTATTCTATGGAATTTTTAGAATATAGTGAAGCTCCAAAAAATATTACAGAGAAAATTGTGGAAGGCAAGCAGAAATAAATAAAATTATTCTTGACATTTTTAATAAGTGTGATAATATATAAAAAATTATAAATTTAATTTAAACTAAGTGACTGGATAAAACCTTTTGATTTTTTTGTTTTCAAAAGGGTTGCTTATTAAGGAGAATAAAAAAATGGCAGAAAAATTTGAAAGAACAAAGCCCCATGTTAACATTGGGACTATTGGTCATGTTGATCATGGGAAAACTACTTTAACGGCAGCAATGCTGAAAGTTTTTAACGCGAAAGGAATGCAAGCGTCTGATAAAAGTGTGGATCAGATTGACGCTGCTCCTGAAGAAAAAGAGCGTGGAATTACTATTGCTACGGCTCATGTTGAGTATGAATCAGAAAGTAGGCATTACGCCCATGTTGATTGCCCAGGTCATGCTGATTATGTAAAAAATATGATTACTGGCGCCGCGCAGATGGATGGAGCTATTTTAGTTGTCGCGGCTACTGATGGACCAATGCCTCAAACAAGAGAGCATATTCTTTTGGCGCGCCAAGTTGGCGTTCCTTATATTGTAGTGTTTTTGAATAAAGTTGATCAAGTTGAGGAACCAGAACTAATAGATTTGGTTGAACAAGAAGTAAGAGATTTGCTTAATAAATATGATTTTCCCGGCGACGACACTCCTATAATCAGGGGATCAGCTTTAAAAGCGTTAGAAAATCCAAATGACGAAGAAGCAGTAAAACCGATTTTAGATTTGTTAAAAGCTGTTGATGAGCATATTCCAGAGCCAAAAAGAGATGTTGACAAACCATTTTTAATGCCTATTGAAGATATTTTTTCAATTGAAGGGCGTGGAACAGTTGTTACTGGAAGAATTGAAAGGGGGATTGTAAAGGTCAATGAAGAAATTGAAATTATTGGACTTGGAGAAACAAGAAAAACAGTCGTAACAGGCGTTGAAATGTTTAATAAATCTTTAGATGAAGGTAGAGCTGGCGATAATGCTGGAATTTTATTAAGAGGAACTAAAAAAGACGAAGTTGAAAGAGGTCAAGTTTTGACAAAACCAGGGACTGTTACTCCTCACACAGAATTTGAAGGTGAAGTTTATGTGTTAAGTAAAGAAGAGGGCGGAAGACATAAACCATTTTTTAAAGGATATAAGCCTCAATTTTATATTAGAACAACAGATGTAACAGGAGAGGTGACTTTACCTGAAGGAACAGAAATGGTAATGCCCGGCGATACTGTAAAATTCATTGTAAAATTGATTAGCCCCATTGCTTTGGAAGAACAGCAAAAGTTTGCTATTCGTGAAGGCGGAAAAACTGTTGGAGCTGGAGTTGTTACTAAAATTATAAAATAAGTTAAGATATATTTAGCCCCGTCTTTTTGGCGGGGCTAATTTGTAAATTATTAAATTTATTAAAAATACATGACAACGAAGAAAATTCCCATAAAAGATACTGATAAAAAAGAAGAAAATTCAACTCAAAGAATTCGCGTTAAAATTAAAGCTTTTGACAGTAAAATAATTGATCAATCAACTAGAACAATTATTGAGACCGCTGAAAGATCAGGCGCAAAAGCCAAGGGTCCAATTCCTTTGCCAACTGAAATCAAAAAACATACTGTTTTAAGATCAACATTTGTGCATAAAGACTCTCGGGACCAGTATGAAATGCGGATACATAAAAGATTAGTTGATATAGTTGATCTTACGCCTAAAACAGTTGAGGATTTAACAACTTTAAATTTGCCGTCAGGAGTGAATATTGAAATAAAAATGTAATTGATCATTATATATCAATTAGACTTATTGTATAATTAATTTATACTACAATTTTCATATTTTGGTCAAATTTTTCTCAAATTTTTTTTACCTTATCTAAGGATAGGCTAAAAAAATTGTTTGAAAAATTTGCCTGAAAATCTGTCCCGAAATTTATTCGGGACGTTACGAAACTAATTATACAATAAGTCTAATATATAAATTTTTGTTCTAAAGAACTTTTGCGAATTTTATTCGTGAAAAAGTATTAGAAAGATTATTTATATAAGAGGGGAAAAATTGCAACAAAAAATAAAGCAAAAATTATTTATCAAACAGATTATTAGCTTTATTTTTGGCTAGTTTTTTTATTTATATAATACGAATTAGCGAATTTATGCGAATTCC
Source organism: Patescibacteria group bacterium (assembly GCA_034660655.1). Classification (NCBI taxonomy): domain Bacteria; species Patescibacteria group bacterium. The sequence goes on from JAYEJU010000042.1 coordinate 9,738, forward strand.
GCGAATAAAATAATGCGAATTATATTATTCGCATAAAAATTGTTAGTAGCATTTGCATAAATTTGCGGATTCGTATTATATTAATATTCGCAGAATTCGCATAAATTTGCGGATTCGCATTATGTTTTTATGAAATTTATTTTAGGGAAAAAACAAGAAATGTCGCAGATTTATAAGGACGACAAAGTAATTCCGATTACAAATATTAAAATCGGTCCTTGTAATGTTGTCCAAATAAAAACTGCTGAAAAAGACGGATATAATGCTGTTCAGATTGGGTATGGATTTAAAAAAGGAATGACAAAGCCTGAAAAAGGCCATTTGAAAAAAGTTTTAAATTTCGCAAAATCAGCTTCGCAAGATATTTTAAAATTCAGATATTTAAAAGAATTTAGAATTGATAAAACAGAATTTAAGCAGGGTGACTTATTAGACATTAACAGTTTTGTTGTAGGAGATAAAGTTAAAGCTACTGGAATTTCAAAAGGAAAAGGATTTCAAGGAGTTGTGAAACGACATGGATTTAAATGTCAGCCAACAACTCATGGAACAAAAGATCAGGTTAGAATGCCAGGGTCAATTGGAGCCACAGGTCCTGCTCATGTTTTTAAAGGAACAAAAATGGGCGGACAAATGGGGAATAGCAATATAACGGTTGCTAATTTAGAAATCATTGAAATTGATAAAGATAATAATTTAATTAAAGTTAAAGGCGCTGTGCCAGGACATAGAAATAGTTTAATAGCTATTAAATCAGACGGCGAAATGAAAGTAGTTGAAAGCGAAAAAAATATTTAATTTTTTTATATATGTCAGAAATTAAGGTAAAATTTTACAATCAGGAAGCAAAAGAAATAGGCGAGCAGAAATTAAGTTCCGCTGTTTTTGGTGTTAAAATAAAACCAGAGTTGGTTCATCAAGCAGTTGTGGCGCAACAGGCAAATTCTAGACAAGTTTTAGCACACGCGAAAGGAAGAAGCGAAGTAAGGGGCGGGGGCAGAAAACCATGGAAGCAAAAAGGAACAGGGCGCGCGCGAGCTGGCTCTTCAAGATCTCCGATTTGGATTGGCGGAGGAGTAACATTCGGTCCCACGAATCAGAGAAATTTTTCTTTAAAAATAAATAAGAAAATAAAAAAAAGCGTTTTGTTAATGTGTCTTTCAGACAAGGTAAAAGATGATAAATTAATTTTGTTAGACAAAATTGAATTGGATGAAATTAAAACAAAAAAAATAAATAATATTTTAAAAAAGTTTGAAAGCAAATTTGCAAAAAAAATTGAAAGTAAAAAAGAAAAAGATAATCCGCCAGCTGGCGGAAAAAAGATTAAAAAAGAAAATTTTAGCGCTTTGTTAGCTTTAGGAGATAAATCTGAAAAAATAGTAAAATCAGCGAAAAATTTGCGAAAGATTGGGACAGTAAGAAATAATAGTTTAAATATAGTTGATATTTTAAAATATAAATATTTAATAACAACAGTTGATTCTATTAAGGAAATGGAGAAAAAATATTTAAGCAAAAAATAGTATGAGTTTTTTAGATAAAATTAAAAAAACAATAAAAAAAGAAGATAAAAAAGATGTTAAAAAAGAATCCGCCAACTGGCGGAAAAAAAAGACAGAAAAAAAGAAAGACGTGAAAAAAACAGAACAGAAAAAAATTGTTCCGCTTCGCCAGCCAGCGTATGGCGGAAAAGAAGTGAAAGTAAAAGAAGCAAAAAAGAAAAAAACAGATGGGATCGCTTATAGAATTTTAGTAAAACCATTGATTACTGAAAAAGTTACTGATTTAGCTGTTTTTAACCAATACGCTTTTGCCGTGTCAATTAACGCGAATAAAATAGATATAAAAAAAGCAATTCAAGAAGTGTATGGTGTAATGCCAATCGCAGTGAATGTTATAAATATGAGAGGGAAAAAAGTAAGATCAGGGAAAGTTTCAGGCAGGACAAAAAGATGGAAAAAAGCGATTATAACTTTAAAAAAGGGAGAAAAAATAGAAGTTTACAAAGGCGTTTAGTCTATTGAGATAATTGAGATTATTGAGATATTTAAGATTTTTGGGATAATAATTTAAATTTAAATCCCAACTATCCTAACTGTCCCAATAATCTCAAAAATTTTATTATAAATAATATGGGTATTAAAAAATACAAACCAATAACTCCGGGAAGGCGCAAATCATCAGTGCAGGATTTTTCTGATATTACAAAAAAAGATCCGGAAAAGTCTTTGGTTATTATTAAAAAAAGAAAAGGTGGCAGAAATAATCAAGGGAAAATAACTGTTCGCCATCGCGGAGGCGGAGCAAAAAGATATATTAGAATTATAGATTTTAAACAGAATAGATTTGACGATCCAGCAACTGTGAGCGCTATTGAATATGATCCAAATAGAGGCGCTAGAATCGCTTTAATAAAATATGAAGATGGCGAGAAAAAGTATATAATCGCTCCAATAGGAATGAAAGTTGGCAATAAAATTGTTTCTTCCAAAAAAGCAGAAACTGAAATAAAATCAGGAAATAGAACATTGTTGAAAAATATTCCTTCTGGATTAAGCGTTTATAACATAGAACTTGTCCCTGGAAAAGGCGGACAAATTGCTAGGGGCGCTGGAACTGTTGTTAAATTAATGGCTGTTGAGGGAAAATATGCCCAGCTTAAAATGCCGTCAGGAGAAATAAGACTGGTTCTAAAAGATTGTATGGCAACAATTGGGCAAGCAAGCAATCCAGATTATCGTTTAATAAGATGGGGAAAAGCTGGCAGAATTAGGCATAAAGGGATTAGGCCGACTGTAAGAGGAAAAGCAATGAATCCAGTCGACCATCCGCATGGAGGCGGGGAAGGAAATCAGCCAATCGGATTAAAGCATCCAAAGACTCCATGGGGGAAGCCAGCATTGGGCGTTAGAACAAGAAATAAGAAAAAAAGTTCAAATAGATTAATTATTAAAAGAAGAAAAATAAAAAGAAAATAATAAATAATAAGATTTTTAAGATAGTTAGAATTATTAAGATTATTAGGATAATAAATTAAAATCCTAAACATCTTAAATATTCTAATAATCCTGATAATCTTATAAAAAATTATGTCTAGGAGTTTAAAAAAAGGCCCGTATATTAATGAAAGATTGTTGAAGAAAATAAAAGATTTAAAGCAGGGCGACAAAACAATAATAAAAACATGGGATAGGTCTTGCGTTATTACGCCGGATATGATAGGGTTTACTATTGGAATTCATAATGGAAAGACTCATATTCCTGTATTTATTAGTGAGAATATGGTCGGGCATAAGCTTGGAGAATTTTCAGCCACAAGAAAATTTGTTTCTCATGGCGGAAAAATGGCTAAAACTCAAGCAAAAGGAGCAAAATAATTATTAATAATCCGAATGCCGCGAATTATAATGCGAATTCCGCGAATATAATATAATATTATTCGCGACATTCGCATATAATTCGCTGATTCGCATTATACTTTATGGAAATGAAAGCAAGAGCAAAACACATAAAAATGAGCCCGAAGAAAATTCGGTTAGTTGTTGATGTTATTAGAAAAATGGATGTTAATAACGCTTCAGCACAATTGAAGTTTATAAATAAATTAGCAACAAAACCAGTTGAGAAATTATTAAATTCAGCTGTTGCTAACGCGAAACATAATTTTGGATTAGAAAAAGATAATTTATATATAAAAGAAATAAGAGTTGATGAAGGTGCGGTTTTAAAAAGATGGCGTCCAAGAGCGTTTGGAAGAGCAGGGGCAATTAGAAAGAGAAGTTCTCATATATCCTTGATTTTAGACGAGAAGGAAGAAACAAAGAAAAAAGAGATTAAAAAAGCAAAAATATCAGCTCCTGAAACAGTAAAAGAATCTCCAAAAAATGAAATTAAAAAAGAAAGTACTCTTCGCCATCCGCCGGCTGGCGGAGCTGATGGTGGGAAAAAAGATGGAATAGAAACAAAAAAGCCAACTGAGGAAGAAATTGCAAAAGAAATTTTTGATGAGCGAGAAAAAGGAAAACATCGTCATAAAGAACATCAAGATAAATTAAGAAAAAAAAGCAAGCATGGGATTGTTAAGAGAATGTTTAGAAGAAAAGCGGGATAAATAAAATAGTTTCATTAGTTTTTAGAATATAATTTAAAATCTAATGAAGCTAGCAAAGCTAAAAGTTAAAAATATGGGACAAAAAGTTAATCCAAAATCATTTAGACTGCATAGTATTTATAGCTGGGATTCAAGCTGGTTTTCTGAAAAGAATTTTAGCAAATTTTTGCGTGAAGATGTTTTGATTAAAGAATATATTAAAAAGAAATTGAAAGATATGGGGGTAGCTAAAATCAGCATTAAAAGATCAGGTAATTCTTTTGAGTTGGACATTTATTCATCAAAGCCAGGAATGATTATCGGGCGTGGCGGAGCTGGCATTGAAAATTTACGTAAAGAAATAATCAAAAAATTTTTTAAAAATAGCCAAGGCAAAAATAGAACAGTTATAGATTTAAATATAAAAGAGGTAAAAAATCCTAATCTTTCAGCTGAATTAGTGGCTCAGTCAATAGTTGTTGATTTAGAAAAAAGAATACTTTTTAGAAGAGCGATGAAACAAGCGATTGAAAGAGTAAAAAAAGCAGGAGTTAAAGGAGTAAAAGTAAGATTGTCTGGACGGCTTAACGGAGTTGAAATCGCGAGAACAGAACATCTGTCTCATGGTAATCTGCCATTACATACTTTACGCGCTGATATTGATTATGCCCTTAGAATAGCTAGCACTACTTATGGAGCAATTGGAGTTAAAGTATGGATTTATAAAGGAGAAATTTTTAAAAGTAAAAATTAAAATTTAAAATGAAAAATTTTTCACAAAATAATTACAAAAAATTTTACTTTTTAACTTTTATTTTTTAATTTGAAATATGTTAGCACCAAAAAAGACAAAATATAGAAAGTCGCAAAAAGGAAGAAGAAGAGAGCGAGATATCGCAACATCCGGAACAGATGTTTCTTTTGGGGCTTATGGCTTAAAAGCTCAGACTTCTCATTGGGTGGATTCCAGGCAGATTGAATCAGCAAGAAGAGCAATAACCCATTTTTTAAAAAGAAAAGGGAAAATGTGGATAAGAATTTTTCCAGATAAGCCAGTAACGGCAAAAGGAGCTGAAATGCCCATGGGAAAAGGAAAAGGAGCTGTTGACCGTTATGTTGCTATGGTTAGAAGCGGAATGATTTTGTTTGAAATTGCTGGAGTTTCAGAAGAAGAAGCGAAAAGAGCAATGAAATTAGCGGAATATAAATTGCCAGTTAAATGTAAATTTGTTAACAAATAATTATATGGACATAAAAGAAATAAAAAAAATGCCAAAAAAAGAATTAAAAAGAAAGTTAAATGAAAAACGCGATAAACTTCGCGAATTTAGATTTAATGTTGAGAGCAGGCATCTTAAAAATGTAAGAGCTATAAGGGAATCAAAAAAAGATATAGCAAAAATATTGACTATTTTAAATCAAAATGATAAATTATCTAAATAACAAATTGATATATGGCAGATAATAAGACAATTAAAAGAATTTTTAACGGCGTTGTAATGTCAGACAAAATGGAAAAAACAATAGTTGTAAAAGTTGACAGAACAAAAATTCATCCAAAATATAAGAAAAGATATGTAGTAAGTAAGAGATATAAAGTTCATGACGCTAAAAACAGGTTTAAAGAGGGGGATAAAGTAGCGTTTGTTGAATGCCGTCCGTTAAGTAAAGATAAAAGATGGAGAGTAATTTATAAATAAAAGGATTATTAAGATTATTAGGAATTTTAAGATTTTTATGATAATTAATCAATCTATACCCCAATAATTCTAAAAATTCTAATCATCTTAAACATTTCAAATAAATATATGGTTCAACATAGATCAATGTTAAAAGTTGCTGATAATTCTGGAGCGAAAAGAGTCCAGTGTATTGGTTTGTTTGGCGGGACAGGAATTAGGTACGGAAGAATCGGAAGTATTATAAAAATTGCTGTTAAAGAAGCTCAACCGCATAGCGGAGTTAAAAAGGGCGAAGTTTTAGACGCGGTTGTTGTGCGGACAAGAAAAGAAACAAGAAGAAAAGACGGCACTTATGTTCGTTTTGATGAAAATGCTGTTGTTGTCATTGATAAAAAGAATAAAGAGCCAAAAGGAACTCGTATTTTCGGGCCTGTTGCAAGAGAATTAAGGGATTTGGGATTTACTAAAATCATTTCTTTAGCTCCGGAAGTTTTATAAAACGATAAATTAAAATATGAAAATTAAAAAAGGAGACAAAGTAAAAGTAATAGCAGGAAAAGATCGCGGAAAAAGCGGGAAAGTTTTAAAAGTGGCTGAAAAATTAAAAAAAGTTTCTGTTGAAGGATTAAATTTAAGAATTAAGCATATGCGTCCAAAAAAGCAGGGCGAGAAAGGGCAAAGAATTCAGTTTCCAGCTCCTATGGATATTTCAAATATAATGTTGATTTGTCCAAAATGTTCAAAACTAACAAGAACAAAATATAAAAAATTAGAAGATAAAAGCAAGGTAAGAATTTGCAAAAAATGCAAAGAAATAATTTAAATTAAGTTTCATTGCGATGAGAAACGACGAAGCAATTCCGAGAATTGACGATAATATTTACGAGATTGCTTCCCCGCCACTGCGGGTCGCAAAGACAGATAAAAATATGAATTTAAAAGATAAATATAATAAAAAAATAATTTCAGAATTAAAAAAGAAGTTCAATTATAAAAATGATTTGGAATGTCCAAGGATAGTAAAAGCGACTGTTAATGTTGGCTTAGGCTCTGGATTAAAAGACACAAAATATATTGAATTAGCAAAAAAGAATTTAATGGCGATTACTGGGCAGATGCCTTTAAAAAATAAGGCAAAAAAATCAATTTCTGGATTTAAAATCAGAGAAGGGATGATAGTCGGGATGTCAGTTACTATTCGCGGTAATAGAATGTATGATTTTGTAAGCAGATTAGTGGATGTCGCGTTACCTCGTGTTAGGGATTTTCGCGGGATTTCTCCAAAGAGTGTCGATAAAAATGGCAATTTGACAATAGGAATTAAAGAATATATTATTTTTCCAGAGATTGAGATGGAAGGCGTTGAAAGACTGCATGGTTTGGAAATATCAATTTCCACGACAGCTAAAACTTACGAACAAGGATTGAAATTGTTTAAATTGTTAGGTTTTCCTTTTAAAAAGAAAAATTAATTATAAGATAAAAGCTAATACATTATTTATGGCAAGAAAAGCTCAAATAGTAAAATCAAATAAAAAACCAAAATTTTCCACTAGAAAAGTTAATCGTTGTTGGCGTTGCGGGAGAAATAGCGGATATATGAGAAAATTTGAACTATGTAGAATATGTTTTAGGGAATTGGCAAAAGACGGAGAAATTGTTGGAATTAAAAAATCAAGCTGGTAATATTAATTATTAAAATATTTTAAATTTCATAAGCTGAAAGCTAACGAAGTTATACTAAAAACTAACGAAGCTAAAAGCTATATAAATATATGACAGATCCAATATCAGATATGTTAACAAGGATAAGGAATTCTTTAGCAGTTAAAAAAACTAAAGTTATTATTCCAATGTCCAAAATAAAATTAGAGATAGCAAAAATTTTAGAAAATGGCAAATGGATTGAGAAATTTTCTAAAGTTGATAACAATATAGTTATAACTCTTAAATATGAAAATGGAGAGCCAGCTATTAGTTGTTTGAAACGAATTAGCAAACCAGGCTGTAGGATTTATTCTAAGTATAAAGATTTACCGATAGTCTTGGATGGTTTAGGATTTTCTATTATTTCTACGCCTAAAGGATTGATGACAAATAAAGAATCTCACAGACAAAAGATGGGCGGAGAAGTAGTTTGTGAAATATATTAACAATATGGGATTATTATGATTTTTGGGATATTTGAGACTTTTGTGATAATATTTTAAAATTGAATCCCAAACATCTCAAATATCTCAATTATCTCAAATATCTCAATAAAAAATATGTCTAGAATAGGAAAACAACCAATTAAAATATTAGAAGGCGTTGAAATAAAAATTAGCAACGATAATATTGTTAGCGCCAAAAATCAAAAAGGTGAGTTAAAAGTTCAAATTCATTCTGATGTTAAAGTTGAAAAAAAAGATGATGAAATTATTGTTAGTATTCAAGATTTGGAAAACAACAAGCAAAAAGCTTTATGGGGACTTTCAAGAACTCTTATTTTTAATATGATTGAGGGATTAACAAAATGTTTTGAGAAAAAATTAGAAGTTAATGGAGTTGGTTATCGCGTTGCATTGGCTGGCAACAAGTTGGTTTTAAATGTTGGTTATTCTCATCCAGCTGAATTTGAAGTGCCAGAAGGAATAAATATCACAGTTAAAGGAAATCTAATAACAATTAACGGGATTGACAAGCAACTAGTCGGAGAGGTGTCAGCTAGAATTAGAAAAATAAGAAAACCAGAACCTTATAAAGGAAAAGGCATCAAATATATTGATGAAACAATTAGGAGAAAAGCTGGTAAAGCGGCTAAAACAACGGCTTAATATAAAAAATATGAAAAATTTAAATAAAATTAAACAACAAGCAAGAAAAAGAAGGCATAAAAGAATTCGTTCTATAATAAAAGGGACAAAAGAGCTTCCGCGTTTTTCTGTTTTTAGAAGCAACAAATGTGTTTTTTTGCAATTAATAGATGATACAAAAAATATAACTTTAGTAAGTGTTAATGAAAATGAGATCAAGAGCAAAAAAGAAGACAAAACGCAAAAAGCTTTTAAAGCAGGCGAGTTATTTGCCGTAAAAGCGCTTAAATTAAAAATTAAAAAAGTTTTGTTTGACAGAGGCGGTTATAAATATCATGGCAGAGTTAAGGCTGTTGCTGAAGGAGCTAAAAAAGGAGGATTAAAATTTTAAATAATTATATGATTAAAAGAAGAAAAACAAATTTTAAAAAAGAAGAACAAGAATTTGAGCAGAAAATTGTTGATTTGGCAAGAGTGACAAGAGTTATGGCAGGCGGAAAACGTTTAAGATTTAGAGCGACTGTTGTTGTTGGCGATAAAAAATCAAGAATAGGAGTTGGTGTTGGAAAAGGCGTTGACGTTAGTTTGGCAATTTCCAAAGCTGTTGTTGTGGCAAAGAAAAAAATGATCAACACTCCAATTTTTGACAATACTATTCCTTGCGAAGTAAAAGAAAAATATGGGGCCGCGATAATTTTTTTAAAACCGGCTAAACAGGGGACAGGTATTATCGCTGGCGGAGCCGTTAGAACAGTATTGGAATTAAGCGGATTGCAAAATGTTGTTGGCAAGATTTATGGTTCAAAAAATAAGATTAACAATGTTCGCGCGACGATTAACGCTTTAAAAAGAATTGAAAAAATGGTCGCGAAAAAACAAGCGTTATTTGATAAAAAAACCAGTAAATCAGAAGATCTAAAAAAAGATAATAAAATAGCAAAAGATATTGTTAAGCCAATATCAGATAAAAAATAATATATGAGCTTAAGTTTGCATAATTTAAAACCAAATAAAAAATCAGTAAAAAAGAAAAAGCGAGTTGGTCGTGGAAATTCTTCTGGAACAGGAACTTATAGCGGGAGAGGCATAAAAGGGCAGAGATCTCGTTCTGGTGGAAAAAATAAATTAAAAAGACTTGGTATGAGGCAGGTTATTTTTGCTACTCCTAAAAAGAAAGGATTTAAAAGCGGGCGACCTAAAAATCAAATAGTTAATTTTATTGATATTAACAAGCATTTTAAAGATGGCAGTGAAATTAGCCCTAAAGCATTGTTAAAAGTAAGATTAATTGATACAATAAAAGTGCCTGTTAAAATTTTAGGAAAAGGAAAGTTAGAAATTAAAAATTTAAAATTTGTTGGCGTAAAAATGAGTGCAAGCGTAAAAGAAAAAATAAAAGGTGAAAGTAAAAAAGTTAAGAAAATATAATATTCCCCCTTTGGAAAAGGGGGTTGGGGGATTTTACAATTCAAAATAATTCGCATTATATTTATTCGTGGCATTTGCATAAATTCGCGGATTCGCATTTTCCTATAATTCGGAGCATTCGGATACAATTCGTAAATTCGGATTATATTATTTATATGTTTAAAAAATTAATAAAAAAATTAATCCAGATTTGGAAAATTAAAGATTTAAGAAACAATATTTTATTTGTTTTGGCAATGCTGGTTGTTTTTAGAATTGCCGCTAATATTCCAATGACAGGAGTTAATGTCGCTGCTTTAAAAGATTATTTTTCTAATAATCAATTTTTAGGCCTTGTAAATATTTTTACTGGTGGAGGAATGAGTAATTTTTCTGTTGTAATGCTTGGAATAGGACCTTATATTACTTCATCTATTATTTTTCAGTTATTAACAATGATTGTTCCGCGCTTAGAAGAGATGAACAAAGAAGAAAGCGGAAGGAAAAAAATAAACCAATATACCAGAATAGCTACTGTTCCATTAGCAATGTTGCAGGCGTATGGAATGATTACGCTTTTAAGCAGGACTTCAAGCACACAGATTATTCCTGAGTTGGATATATGGAAATATATCACAATGATTATTACCATTACTGGCGGAACAATGTTTTTGGTTTGGTTGGGCGAACTTATATCTGAAAAAAAGATTGGGAATGGAATTTCAATTATAATTTTCGCGGGAATAGTAGCGAGTATTCCAACAACAATTGGGCAGACAATAGCCGCAACATTTAATTTTGATACGCATACTTTTGAATTTTCACAAATGGGAAGCTTATTAAGTTTCGGAGTGATTGCCATATTTACGACAGCTGTTATTGTTTATATTTCTGAAGCTCAAAGGAATGTGCCTGTTTCTTACGCTAAAAGAGTTCGCGGGATGAAAATGTACGGCGGAATGGATACCCATCTTCCTTTAAAAGTTAATCAAGCTGGAATGATTCCAATAATATTCGCGATTTCCATTATTATGTTTCCGCCAATGATAGCGCAATTTTTCGCGCGTTCCAGCCACCAATGGCTTTTATGGATGTCTAATTTTATTTTAGATTTATTCGCAAACCAGCTTTTTTATGGAATACTTTATTTTTCATTAGTTGTGGCATTTACTTATTTTTATACTTCTATTATATTTCATCCAAAACAAATAGCTGAAAATTTGCAAAAGCAAGGAGCTTTTATTCCTGGAATTCGTCCGGGAAGTATGACAGAAGAATATCTGGGCAATACTGTCCATAAAATAGTTTTCACTGGAGCTTTGTTCTTAGGTGGGGTTGCTGTTGTGCCTCTGCTTATGCAAATTGTTGTTGAAGCGCCCTGGCTTACTATCAGCGGCGCGAGTTTATTGATTGTTGTTGGCGTGGTTTTAGAATCAATGAAACAGATTGATTCGCAATTGACAATGAGAGACTACGAAGGGTTTTAAAATCAACTTTTGAAAGATTAGAATAATCATAAAGAAAAATAAAAATAGAAAAATAATAGTTTTTAAATTGTTGTAAAATACATGCGACCGCACATTTTCTACAGCAATTTTAACATTTTAATATTTAAATACTGATTGATTTTAGGCATATTATATTTTTTATAATTCTGTGGATAACTTTTCTTGACATCATTTTTAAATATGATATTGTATAAATAACAAATCAAACAGTTCCACCACCCAAACCAACAAACCCAACCCACATATACCTTTTTCTTTGGCAAATTTTTTATCAAGAGCATTTCGCTCTTTTTTATTTTTTAAAAATTTAATCTATCATTATTAGATTATCTTGATACAATTTTATTTGTAAGATATGCTAGCGTTGTTTACACTTTTTGAAAAATTCTTCTTGGTTGTCATTCCGGAAAGTATAATTTCTCGACGAGCTTGCGAGTCGTAAGAAATTAACTTATCCGGAATCTACGCTATATATAACCACAAATCAATTAAAGTTATAGATTCCGGATAAATGATTTTCTAAAAGCTCGCGGGCTCGCTTAGAAAATCTATTTTCCAGAATGACAAAAAGTGTAAACAACGTTTTTGATTTTTACATTTTATTGTAATAAGTTTTAAGCAATTGGCTTGATTTTTTTTAAAAATTAAATAATATATTAGCAGTGAGACAACTATATATCTCATTAATTTCAAGAAAGGATAATTTTTGTTCTTTGAAAAATATTATTAGTAAAAGGAAGGTAACAAAAAAGCGCTGAAGTTGATTTGCAAGTTTGGAAAGGAGGCTTGATGAAAATAAAAAAGTGGTGACCGAAGAGAGATAGATCAAGAGGGAAAAAGAATAAAAAAACAAAGAAGAAAGAGAATAAAGAAAAACTCAGGAAAAAGAAAAGAAAGTGAAATGTAATTCCAAAAAGCCCGTCCTGCATTAAGCAGGCGAGGAATAAAGGGATGTATTGCCAATGATATGAATTTAATAAATTCTATACAGGAGGATAAGAAGATGGGACAAAAGAAAGAAAATGTAATGAGGTTAATACTTGAATCAGGAGGAGTGGAAATCAGAGATGTAGATAATGGCGAAGAGCCTTTTCTATATAGCTCTGGGAATCATGGACCCGGTTATATTGATATCAAAGGCAGGGTCGGATTTGACGAGGTTTTTGAGTCTATGGTTGATCTACTTGCTGACAAATTAGTCGCTGATAAAGTACAATTTGATTTAATTGTTGGCATGATGACTGGCGGATCTATACCTGGGTACAGGCTTAAGCAAATTATGTCAAAGCGTCTGGGAAAAAGAATCATATATATTTACCAGCGAGGAGCCAGAAAAAAAGGAGGACACAAAGAGCTTGACACCGGAGACAGAAATAATCTCCATATTCGGCCTCAATGCAGAACATTGGTAATTGAAGAATTAGTTAATTTTGCCGAGACTACAACTAATGGGGTCTTGTACGAGAGGGATGAAAAAGATCGCATCGTTGAAGATGTTGCCACTATTCTTTTTTACCAAAATCCGATAGCAATTGAAAGATTTAAGAAATACAACATCAATTTGCATTGGGTCATCGGGTTTCGTGATGATTTATTACCTTTTGCGGTAAAAGAAGGTTTTTTTTCGCAAAGGCTGGTTGACCAATATTTTGAATTCTTAAACAATCCAAGAGACTGGAATTTAAAGCGTGGCTTTGAATTCTTCGATGGGGTGTAAAATGAAAAGAACAGCAAAGCCATTTTTATATGTAGCAATGGATTTTATGGAAGAAGACCAAATGCTTTACTGGGCAGAGAAATTCGCTCTGGTTGAGGGCAATTTGGGGTTCAAAATTAACGATGATTATCTGAACAAGTACACTGCTGAGCGAGCTGTTAATGAATTAAAAGGTTTTCATCGGCGAATTTTTGCCGATAAAAAAATGTTTAAAGGCGTTCGGCGAATGATCAACTCAGCATTAGAACTATCTACGATTGGTGGTGTTGAATTCACTAATGTATTTGCGCTTGTTGGCCAAAAGATGCTTAGTAAAGTCGTAAACGGTGTTCAGGGAAGCGGAATTGATATTTTGGCTTTGACCATACTTACGCATATGGACGAGAATTACTGTCAACAGATGTTTTGTCGTTCATTAAGTGAAGCTGTAAGAATGTTTGCTCAAATAGCCAAAGATGCTGAATGTCATGGAATCATTTTGCCTGGAGCTTACTTAAAAGATGTTGAAGATTTTGATCTTATTAAAGTTGTTCCAGGAATCAGGCCAAAGCAATATCAAGGCGGAAAGGCAAATCCGCAAAGCCAAAAAGTAACTCATGGACAAGCAGTAAGAGATGGCGCTGATATTCTTATTGCTGGTAGTCCTGTCTTTGATACAAAGAATCCTGTTGATTCACTGAAGCGGATTCTTGAAGAAATGGATAATAATATCGGTAAATAAAACAATAAATTTATACAAAAGGGGAAATAGCGCAAACAAGCTATAGCCCCTTTTTTCTTTTGTCATAAACAAAAAGCCGAAAGTCCGAACGGACGTGCAGACTTTTATTTTTTTTAGATTTTGTTTAAATGTTTTAATGTTTAAGTGTTTATATGACAAGAGCTTGACAAGCTTTTTTTTTATTCTATAATGAAATTAGCACTCGCATATTGAGAGTGCTAAATAAGATTTGTGAATATGGAATCAAGAAAATTGCGATTATTAAATTATACTATTAGAAATTATATAAAGACCGCTCAGCCAGTCGGCTCTAATTTGTTATTAGAAAAATCAGGATTGGATTTATCATCAGCCACAATCAGAAACGATCTTATGGATTTGGAAAATAGCGGATATATTTATCAGCCATATACTTCAGCAGGCAGAGTTCCGACTGAACAAGGATATAAATTTTGGATTAAATTTTTTTTAAAAGACAGAGAACTAAGAAAGACTAAGAAAGAATTTTTAGAAAACATAAAAAAAGAGTTTGAAAAAGACAAAGAAAAATCAATAAAAGAATTAGCTAGAGCAATCGCGTCTATATCAAAGATGGCTGTTATTGTCGGTTTTACGCGCGACAGCACTTATTATACAGGAATTTCTTATCTTTTTTCCCAGCCGGAATTCAAAAAATATGAATTGATTTGCGCAATTTCTGAAGTTGTTGATGGATTAGAAAAATCAATTCCTAATCTGTTTAATAAAATTGAAAAAAATAAAGTTATAACTTTAGTTGGCAGTGATAATCCTTTTAGCAATGAATGTTCAGTAATTGCTGTTAATTTTGGCGAAGAAGGATTGTTTTCCATTTTAGGACCGATAAGAATGGATTATGAGGAAAATATAGCAATTATTAAATTTTTAAAAAAAATTATAAAATAATTTATGAGCGAAGAAAAAAAAGATAAAAAAGAAATTCAGCCAGATGGCGGAGAAAAAAAAGACAAATATAAACATAAAGACAAATATAAAAATAAATATCTGAGAGCATTGGCGGATTATCAAAATTTGTTAAAGCAGGCAGAGAAAGAAAAACAAGAATTCGTGAAATACGCTAACGCGAATTTAATAATTGAAATTTTGCCGGTTTTGAATAATTTTAAAATGGCTGTAAAATATATTCCAGAAGACCAAAAAGACAGCCAATGGATTCAGGGAATAACGCATATTCAAAATCAGCTTTTATCAGTTTTGTCAGCGAACGGCATAGAAGAAATTAAAACAGTTGGGGAAAAATTTGATCCTGAAGCGCACGAAGCAGTTGAAAACGATGTTGATAAAAAAGAAAAAGAAAAATATAAAAAAGGAATTATAATTAAAGAAGCAATTCCAGGATACAAAATGCATGAAAAAGTTATAATTCCGGCAAAAGTGATTGTGAATTTATAAAATTTGTCATTCCGCGCTTGATGCGGAATCTAAATAAAATTAATCAGCTTTTTAGTGAACTAATTTTTTATTCACAAGATAAAAGTTAAGAAGCTAAAAGCAAAATTTATGAGACTTATAAAATGGGATCCTTCGATGGCAGATGAGTGGGGCGATTTAGAAAGGGTTTTTTCTAATTTCCCAAGCTCCTTTGCCCAAACAAAAGGATTTACTCCAGCAATAGATGTATATCAAGATAAAGATAATGTTATAGTTGAAACTCCGCTTCCAGGGATTGACCCTGAAAAGGTTGATGTTTCAATTGAAAATGATGTGTTGACAATTAAAGGCGAAAGCGAGTATAAAAAAGAAATTGATGAAAAAGATTATTATCGCAAAGAAGTCAGATGTGGAAGTTTTTACAGAAGCGTCGCTCTTCCGGCTCATGTTTTAGGCGATAAAGCAGACGCTGATTATGAGAATGGAATTTTAAAGATTAAGATTCCAAAAGCTCCAGAAAGCAAGCCAAAGACGATAAAAGTCAAGGCAAAGGATAAGAAATAGATAATTTGTCGTCCCTGATAACTTTTTTTGTCATCCTGAACTTGACCGTTGTCATTCTGAATTTCCTGCCTGCCGGTAGGCAGGAATTTAGAATCTATATTATTTATAATTTGAAATCCAATTTTCAGCGATTAAATATTTAATCGCTGGATGCGGGAGGTTAAAATATAATTTAAAAAAGTCAATAGATAGCCAGCAGATTATCTGAAAAATGTAACTGTTTGCTAATCTAAGATATTTAAAAATTTATGCCAAAAATTTTAGGTATTGATCTTGGGACTACAAATTCCGCTATGGCGATTATTGAAGGCGGAAGCCCAAGAATTTTAGAAAACAAAGAAGGAAATCGCACAACACCGTCAGTTGTGGCGATTTCAAAAACAAATGAAAGATTAGTCGGACAGGTTGCTAAAAGGCAGGCTGTTACAAATGCTGAAAATACTATTTTTTCAGTAAAGCGTTTAATTGGACGTAATTTTGAAGACGAAGAAATTACACGCGACGCGAAATTAATGCCATATAAAATAGTTAAGTCAGGGCAAGGTGTAAAAGTAAAAATGGGCGATAAAGAACACAGCCCTCAGGAAATTTCAGCTATGATTTTGCAAAAATTAAAAGCTGACGCCGAAGAAAAAACAGGAGAAAAAATAACTGAAGCAGTGATTACTGTTCCAGCTTATTTTAATGATTCGCAAAGGCAGGCGACAAAAGACGCTGGCGAAATCGCTGGTTTAACCGTAAAAAGAATTGTTAACGAACCAACAGCCGCGGCATTAGCTTATGGGTTTGATAAAAATAAGGGAGAGCAGGTCGTTGTTTATGATTTAGGCGGAGGAACTTTTGATGTTTCTGTTTTAGATATTGGAGATGACACAGTAGAAGTAAAAGCAACAAGCGGAGACACGCATTTAGGCGGAGACGATTTTGACCAAAGAATTATTAAATGGATTATTGATGAATTTAAAAAAGAAAACGGAATTGATTTAGGAAACGATCAGCTTGCTTTGCAAAGATTAAAAGAATCTGCTGAAAAAGCAAAACACGAACTTTCAACAACAACTGAAACAGAAATCAACCAGCCGTTTATTACCACTGATGAATCAGGACCAAAACATTTGGTAATGAAAATGACAAGGGCAAAATTAGAGGAAATTGTCGGGGATTTAGTTGAAAAAACTTTAGAGCCGTGCAAGAAAGCGTTAAAAGATTCAAAAACGAAAGTAGAAGATATTGAGCAAGTAATTTTAGTGGGCGGAATGACAAGAATGCCTTTAGTCCAGCAGACTGTTGAAAAATTTTTTAATAAAAAGCCGAATATTACTGTTAATCCTGACGAAGTCGTGGCATTAGGCGCTGCTGTTCAAGCAGGGGTTTTACAAGGAGATGTTAAAGATGTTTTATTACTTGATGTGACGCCTTTAACTTTAGGAATTGAAACTTTAGGAGGAGTTGCTACTCCACTTATTGAAAAAAATACAACAATTCCGGCTTCAAAATCTCAAACATTTTCTACAGCCGCTGATAACCAGACTTCTGTTGAAATAAATGTTGTGCAAGGCGAACGGCCTATGGCGCAAGATAATAAAAATTTGGGAAGATTTATTTTATCTGGCATTCCGCCAGCTCCAAGAGGTATTCCGCAAGTTGAAGTAAGTTTTGATATTGACGCTAATGGAATTTTAAATGTAAAAGCAAAAGAAAAAGCAACAAATAAAGAGCAGTCAATCACAATTACCGCGTCATCAGGTCTTTCAAAAGATGAAATTGAAAAAATGAAAAAAGAAGCTGAGTCTCACGCTGAAGAAGACAACAAGAAAAAAGAATCTATTGAAGTTAAAAATAACGCTGATGGTGTTGTATTTCAGTCAGAAAAAACATTAAAAGAAATGGGAGATAAAGCAACTCCTGAAATTAAAAAAGAAGTTGAAGAAAAAGTGGAAGCATTAAAAAAAGTAAAAGACGGAGATGATATTGAAGTTATTAAAAAAGCAATGGAAGAATTATCAACTTCATTGCAAAAAATTGGAGCTGAAATGTATAAACAACAACAGCAAGCTCAGCCTGAAGCAAAAGAAGCTAATCAAACAAGCGGAGAAAAAAAAGAAGAACCGGTTGAAGGCGAATTTGAAGAGGCAAAAAAAGACGAGGGAAAAGAAGGGGAGAAAAAAGAAGGAGATAAAAAAGAAGAAGACAAAAAATAAGTTATAATATTGCCCGTAAAATCTACGGGCAATAGATTTAGTTTATTTTAAAATTTATAAATTTAACTGTAAGATATGATAGCGTTGTTTACACTTTTTGAAAAATTCTTCTTGGTTGTCATTCCGGAAAGTATAATTTCTCGACGAGCTTGCGAGTCGTAAGAAATTAACTTATTCGGAATCTACGCTATATATAACCACAAATCAATTGAAGTTATAGATTTCGGATAAATGATTTTTTAAAAGCTCGCAGGCTCGCTTAGAAAATCTATTTTCCGGAATGACAAAAAGTGTAGACAACGTTCTTGATTTTTACAATTTAATATATCATTCGTAATAATTACAGTTGGTAAAACTCATTCTGGGAAAACTACATTCGGTTATAAGATAGCAAAAAAATTAAAACAGCATTGTTTGTTAGATTCTGATATTTTAGCTGAATTTTTGAGAGAGTATGTCCCAGATTTATATAAGAACGATTTTGTAAAAAATTCAAATAAAATATCGTCAGGATATAATCTTAAAAAGAAAATTTTAACAGAAATTTACAAGCATGCGCTTAAAACTAATATTCCTATTATTATAACAAGCGCTAACCAAACTAAAAAAATACGGAAAGAAATATATTTATTATCTAAAAAAGAAAAACGCAAATTTATTTTAGTTTATTTTGATTTACCAGAAAAAATTTTGATTAGAGATTATATTCGTAAAATGAGGATTAGGGATGAAGAGCTAGGTAAAGGGTGGGGACAAATTGTCACCCCACTTTTTATAGATACAATTGGCGGAAAGCAGGAATTAAATTGCGCCAATACTGAAGGAATTTTGTAGAAAAATTAAGATAAAATCTTGTATTATTGTTAATATAAATTATACTGGCAATAGAGTTAATTTATTTTTTGTTTGTCATTCTCGGTATTGTCATCCTCAACTTGATTGGGGATTGACCGGGAATCTAAATTAAATTTATGAATCAATATATCAGGGACAAATTAGAAGAATTGGAAAGGTTAAAAATTGATATTTCTGATTTGCCGCCGAAAGTGGAAATTAAAGATATAGAGATCGGCAAGGACAATCAAAGATATTACGCTGTTATAACTTACGTTGACGGCAATGGCGAACAAAAAGAATATCGTCCTAAAACAAATCAATATAATATTAAGGATATATTTCAAAATATGGAATAATTTTAATTAATAAATTTTTTTATGCAAAATCAAGAAAATCAAAATCAAGGCGGAGCAAACCAACAGCCAAAACAGATTCAGATGGCTGACAATATTCCAGGAGCTGAATATGCGAATTTTATGCAATCAAGCCATAACAAAGAAGAATTCAAGATTGTTTTCGGTAATATTATGCCTCCAAGCGGAAGAATAACAGGAAAAATTATTACTACCCCGGGGCATTTTAAAAGAATGATTGTCGCAATGAAGGAAAATTTAAAAAAATACGAGGAAAAATTTGGTGAAGTAAAAGAAGCAACTGATTTAAAAGAAAAAGAAATCGGTTTTAACAATAAATAACAATTTGTAATTCGTAATTGATAATTAGTATGAGTGATTATTATAAAATTTTAGGTGTGGAGAAAAACGCGTCTCAAGATGAAATTAAAAAAGCTTTTAGAAAATTAGCGCATAAATATCATCCTGACAAAAAACACGGCGACGAAAAAAAATTTAAAGAAATCAACGAAGCGTATCAAACACTTTCTAATGAAAGTAAGAGAAAACAGTATGATCAATTCGGGAGTTCGTTTAGCCAAGGAAATATGGGTGGCGGGAACTATAGCGGATTTGGCGGAGCGTCAGGATTTTCAGGCGGTTTTCATAATGCGGGACAGAGTGATTTTGAATTTGATTTAGGTGACATTTTTTCTGATTTTTTTGGAGGCAGACAAACTGGAAAAACCAGCAGAGGCAGAGATATAGAGGTTGATACAGAAATTGATTTTGTTGATATGATGACAGGCATTGAGAAAATAGTTAAGTTGAAAAAAAATATTGTTTGTCCAAAATGTTCAGGATCTGGCGCTGAGCCAGGAACAAAAATGAAAATTTGTTCAGTTTGCGACGGAAAAGGAAAAACAGAACAGATTAGGAATACAATTTTTGGAGCTGTTAGAACAGCTTCTGTTTGTTCTGAATGCAAAGGAGATGGAAAAATACCAGAAAGAAAATGCAGACAGTGCGGAGGCCTTGGAATAATAGAAGATGTTGAAGAAATGAAAATTAAAATTCCGGCTGGAATTAACAATGGAAGCGCAATTAAAATGCCAGGAAAAGGCGAAGCTGTTAGAGGCGGATATTCAGGAGATTGCTATATTAATGTTCATATTCGTCCAAGCGATAAATTTAAACGAGCTAATTATAATTTAGAAACAACAAAACAGATAAAATTAACGCAGGCGATCTTAGGGGACAAAATAGAAATAGAAACTCCTTTGGAAAAAGTAAGAATGAAAATTCCTTCTGGAACGCGATCAGGCAAAAAATTTGTTTTGCGCGGAAAAGGAGTTCCACATCTGCGAGGATTTGGGAAGGGTGATTTGATTATTGAAGTTGTTGTTAAAATTCCAGATAGATTAAATTTCAAGCAGAAAAGATTAATTAAAGAAATAAGAGAACAAGGGCTTTGATTAGCTCTTGTTTTTTTGTGGATATCCTGCTTGTTTTATTTTGAAAATCATATATAATATATTTTGTGCTTATGTTGTTGATAAATAACGCAATAAATTTGATAAACGCTTGGGATTTGATTATTATCGCAAGTTTTGTCTTATTTCTTGGTCTTTTCATTTTTTTTATTAAAAAAGAAAAGTCAATGATTTTGATTTTAAGCATTTATTTGAGTTTTATTCTAGTTGAAGAATTTAGCGCGCTTAACATAAGTGTCTTAAGATGGAAAGCTATTTCCAGTAATATATTTATTCCTGAAATTTTGTTTATTGTAATAATAGCGTTATTTTTTATCTTATTTTTTAAAACGGGTTTTTTTAGGGGCTACGCGAGATCATATTATCAAGGAGGCGGAAAACAATTTTTTCTTAATATTTTGGCGATTATGCTGTTTGTGAGTATAAGTATTCATTATTTTTTACCATCTTATATAAGTTTAAATTTAGGCAATTTATTAAAATTTGTTTTTACAACCCCCATAATGTTTTTTATATGGATGTCAGTTCCGATGTTTAGCCTTTTTTTTATAAGAAGATAAAAATATGCTTGAGCAATTGTTTAATTCTAAAATTAGAGTAAAATTATTAAGGCTGTTTTTGGCAAATCCAAATAAGCAATATTATATAAGACAGCTCACAAGATTGCTTGATTCTCAAATTAATTCTGTTAGAAGAGAAATTGACAATTTGGTTTCTATCGGGATTTTAAGCGCTGCATCAAATTTTGAACAAAAGAAAAAAAATGAAAATGCTGTTAAAAAAGGGAAATCCCAGCGAAAATATTTTCAAGTGAACATAAATTTCGATCTTTATTTAGAATTAAGATCTTTGATTCTAAGATCGCATCTTGTTGTTAAAAAAGGAATTTGCAAAGAAATTGCTAAAGCAGGGAATATAAGCTATTTAGCTTTTACTGGGATATTTGTTAGTAATTCAGCTGAGTCATCTGTTGATATATTAATAGTTGGAAAAGCAAATAAGAAAAAAATAGGCAAAATTATTAATAAATTTGAAAAAGAACTAAACAGAAGTATTAATTATACATTAATGTCTAAAACTGAATTTTTATATCGCAAAGATGTCACAGATAAATTTTTATATAGTATTTTGGAGGGAAAAAAAATCGTGGCAATAGATAATATTTAATGATTTTTATGGTAGTTTACCTGCTACAAAAAATGTCTTGGATTATTTTAACCCCGTTATTCAAAATTTTTTTGCGCTTGAAAGTGTCAGGACAGGAAAATTTCAATTTAATAAAGCAAAAACAATTTATTGTGATTGCAAACCATAAGGGCTATTTAGACCCTTTTTTAGTGTCAGCTACTGTTCCCTTTATAAAATTTTTGAAAATGAATTTTCGTTATATGACAAAACCGCATTGGTTTAAAGCTTATCCGATTATCAAATTATTAGGCGCTTATAAATTAGAAAGAAATCAAGGAAGTTTAGAAAAAACTTTGGCAAGCACGGAAGAATTTATTAGACAAGGAAAACATATGTTGATTTTTCCAGAAGGCACTATTCCAAAACAAGGAGAAAAATCGCCTACTCGGCAAGGAATCGCGTATTTGGCTAAAAAATATAATTTGCCGATTTTACCCGTTGCTCTTAAGGGAAGTAATGGAATTAATGGAGAAAAAGGCATAGATATAAAAAAGTTTTTTTCCAGAAAATGTTTAGTAAATATAAAGGTCGGTAGACCTTTTTTTTACGCCGATGTTGTTAATAACAACATGGACTACCACTCATCTGCGCGTAAGATAATGGAATTAGTAAGAGTAATGTTATAGCCAAAGCTATATTTTTTTTGTTTAATTTTTGTTATAATATAAGTAATGAATAAAATTAAAAAAATATTAAATTACATTGATAGCCATAAGTTGTATCCTGATATTAAAATAATAAATGGAAGCGTTAAGGCTAATGTTTTTATAGACGAAAAAAAGGTTTTAATGTTTTCTTCAAATAATTATATAGGAATAGCAACTCATCCAAGAGTAGTCAATGCTGCTGTTAATGCTACTAAAAAATACGGGGTTGGTTCTGGAGGGTCTAGGATGCTTTCTGGAAATCTGCGAATACATAGAGATTTTGAATTCGCTATTGCTAAATTCAAAGGATATGAAGACGCAATTGTTTGGCCATCTGGATATTCTGCTAATGTCGGGATTATTTCAGCGTTAATAAATCCTCTCAAAGTCGGTGTTAGCGATTTTTTTGAAAGAAAGGGTGTTATTTTTAGCGATGAGTTAAATCATGCGAGTATAATTGATGGATGCCAAATGAGCAAGCAAAAAATTGTTATTTATAGACATAATAATGTTGGTGATTTAGAAAAAAAATTAAAAAAATATAAAAAAAGAAGAGAGCTGGTTGTTACTGATAGTGTATTTAGTATGGATGGAGATATTGCGCCTCTTGATAAAATCGCTAAACTTTGCAAAAAATATGATGCAATGTTAATGATAGATGAGGCTCACGCAACAGGTGTTTTAGGTGATAAAGGGCATGGAGCAGTAGAATATTTTAATTTAGATCCTTCTAAAGATGTTGATGTTATAATGGGAACATGCAGTAAAGCGCTTGGAGTTACAGGTGGATTTGTTGTCGGTAGCAAGTCATTAATCCGTTATTTAAGGGTTGCAAGCCGTTCATATATATTTTCTACAGCTATGACGCCAGCCTCTTCGGCGGCATTAATTGAAGCATTAAAAGTGATAGAAGACGAGCCAGAAATTAGAGAAAAAATGTGGAAAAATGTAAAATATTTAAGAGAAAGTTTTAATAAAATAGGTTTTGATACAATAACTAGCGAAACCCAGATAATTCCTGTTTTAATTGGGAAAGAAGAAAAGGCAATTGAATTTGCCAGAAAACTGCTTGCAAAGGGTATTTTTGCTCCGTGTGTTCGTTGGCCAGCAGTTAGAAAAAATAAAGCAAGAATCAGGTTCACTGTTATGTCAGAACATACAAAAGAACAGATTGATTATTTATTACAATGTTGCTGTGATATTGGAAAAGATTTAAATATAATAAAATAAATAATAATATTTTTTAATATGGCAAATTTAGAAGAAAAATTTGAAAATTTAAAAAAAGAAAAATTAAAAAGTTTTGAACCTATTAGTCAAGTTAATTTTTTAGGAAAACAGATAGACATGCCATTTAAATATTCTGATGCCAGCGCTGTAATGGCTTTTTTCCCAATATCATATAAAAAGGCAAATGATATGATAGGTAATGATCGTCTTAAGCCAGTTAGTATATTAAGAGGAAAAAGCGTGGTTGGCATTACAATTTTTGAATATCGCGAATGTCCTATAGGACCTTTTTGCGAATTTACTATATCAATCCCAGTAATACATGATTCAAAAATAAGAGTTCCAATTTTTCCATTGTTATTTGATTCAATGTTCAAAAATTTTGGTTTTCATGTAATTATGTTGGGTGCAAATTCTGATATTGCTCGAAGTCACATAGAGGAAATATTTGGTTATCCAACATATCATAAAAATATTGATATAAGCATAGCAGAGCAAGACAAATATTTATTTGCTAGTCTTAGTTGTAATGATAAAAATATAATTTCTTTTAAAGGGAAAACTCCGAAAAAATACAAGCCAATGAAAAAGAAATTTAATACATATTATTTAAGAAATAATGATATATTCAGAGTTAAGTTAGATACTATGGTTTTTTTGGGACGTTCTAAAGGAAAAAAGAGTTCTATTTTTGATTTTGGGAATCATGAAATTTCCGAAATTTTAAAAAGTTTAGATATAGAAAATAATTGTCTTGAAATTGTTCATTATAAGAAAGCTGTTGAAATTGCCGGTGGCGCTGAAAAAATATAAATTTTGTTAAATATTTTTAATTTTTAACATAAAAATTATTCACAATATTAAAATCTCATTATTAAAGTATGTTGATTTATTTTAAATTTAGTTATTTTTTGGGTGCAATTGCTCCTTTTTTAGTTGGAATTTTTGTTTATTTAACAAACAAAGACAAAATTGTTAATAAAATGTTTTTTTTATTATCTTTGTGCGGAGCAATCTGGAGCTTTGGTCTTTTTTTAATGTTTAATACGCAAAATATAATAATGAGCTATTACTATCGTTTATTTATGGATTGCGGGTCAATACTTCTTCCAGCTTTTTGGTTGCATTTTGTGTATTCAATATTAAATTACAATGGATCAAAAAGAAAAGAATTATATATTTGTTATTTTATAAGTATTGTTTTATTTACCCTTAACCTTTTTGATTTTTTTATTCCTGGTTTATTTGTAAAAGAAATTGTTGAAAAAAGTATATTTAATTTTTATCCTACAGCAGGTCTTGGTTATTATTTATTTTTTTGTTATTTTTTAATAATCATTCCTTATTCTTTATTTCACTTAATTAGAGGATATAAAAACAGTAAAGGGTTTAAAAAACAACAAATTAAATATATTATAATTGCCGCTATTTTAGGTTTTGGCGGGGGTGGTATGAGTTTTTTTTTAACATTTAATATTCCTATCTTACCTTACGGAATAATCCTTTTTGCTTTATATCCTATTATGATAGCTTATGCCATCACAAGATATCAATTAATGGATATCCGTGTTGTTATCCGTCAAAGCACAGTTATTGTTTCTACATTGTTATCTATTCTTATAATGTTTTTGGCAGTTATGTGGCTATGCGATTATTTAGTTGATCTTAATATAAATTACG
>JAYEJU010000043.1 GCA_034660655.1 Patescibacteria group bacterium
ATAATCATATAATTAGTCTTGAAACTAAAACCACTTTGGATTTTATTGATATTACCGAAAAGATTCAGGAAGTTATAAAAAATGTTAAAATAGAAAATGGCGTAGTTAATATCCAAAGTCTTCATACTACAATGGCGATTATTGTTAATGAGGCAGAACCGCTTTTAATAAAAGACATAAAAAAGATGTTAGATCGTATTGCTCCGAGAACAATTGAGTATATGCATGATAATTTTGAGATAAGAACAGTAAATATGTGCGACGGAGAATGTAGAAACGGTCATTCTCATTGCAAGTCTATCTGTTTGGCGTCTTCTCAAATGTTGAATATAGTAAAAAATAGCCTTCAATTAGGGAAATGGCAAAGAGTTTTCGCGATTGAGTTAGATCGATCGCGTCCGCGAAAAATAGCTTTGCAGATTTTAGGAAATTAAAATAAATTAGTGTTTTCTAATTTATTACAGTCATAATTATTTATAATTTAATTTTACAAATTTATGGTCCAATTATTTAATACAGTGCTTTACGAACCGATTTTTAATTGTTTGGTGTTTTTATATAATATAATACCAGGGCATGATGTTGGAATCGCGATTATTTTTTTAACAATCATTATAAAATTGATTTTGCTTCCTTTGTCAATTCAGGCCACAAAATCACAAAAGGCTTTGCAAGAGTTGCAGCCTAAAATGAAAAAAATTAAAGATCAATATAAAGATGACAAGCAAAAACAAGCGGCGGCTTTAATGGAATTATATAAAACTGAGAAAGTTAATCCTTTATCTTCCTGTTTTCCAATGCTTATTCAGTTTCCTTTTTTAATCGCGGTTTTTAATGTTTTTAGAAATGGATTTAAGCCAGAAAGTTTGGATATGATTTATCCTTTTATAGAAAGACCTGAAAATTTAAATCCAATCGCTTTTGGAATAGTTGATTTGTCAGTTCCTGTTATCGTGTTTGCTTTTTTAGCAGGCGCGACTCAATATTGGCAGACTAAAATGTTAATGGTGGACAAACAGCCCTTAAAAACAGGCGGAGCAAAAGACGAGGATATGATGGCTATGATGAATAAGCAGATGGTTTATTTTATGCCTTTGTTAACCGTTTTTATTGGATTTACTTTGCCAGGAGGATTGACTTTTTATTGGTTTTTAACGACTTTATTTATGGTGTTTCAGCAGCAAATAATGTTTAAGAAAAAAGATAAAAAAATATAATTTTAATATTAATAAAAAAAATTTATGGAAGACAAAAAAAATAAAATGTTTAATAAGGCATTTAATAATGAAGAAAAAAATTTAGAAGAAACACGCGAAAATAATTTTTTGCAAACATTGCAGTTTAAAATTTTAGCTTTGTTTGGAATTTTTTTAATTATTTTAATCGCTGGCGTTGGAATATATTTTAATATTTTAAAATGCGCAAATAATAAAGAAAATCAAGAAAATTTGATAACAAAACAAGGAACACAAATAGTTGACAAAGAAAAGCAGAAAAAAGAAAATATAATTGATAAAGATTTTGATAAAGATAAAAAATTGTTTAGTTTATCTTTAGTTAAACCAGTCTTTGCCGGATATTCCGAAATTAAAACAGATGTAAAACCATCTTTAATCAGCGAAAAAATAAAAGCTGATGAATTATCTAATATTAACGATTTTAAATCTTCTGATATTGAATTTAGCGCAAATCAAAAAAAAGCGTTAGAAGATGTTGGTTTTTTCTTAACTGAAAATAATTATATTAAAGAACAAAAATACGGCAACGACGATTTTGTAGATTCTTATAAACATTTTAAAGGCAGTGGAAATAAATATTATCGCGAGCCAGATGACACTCTGTTTATTACAAGCGATGTGGCATTGCATCTTTATCATATTTTGATTGACCGCAGTTTTCAAAAAATTGAAGAAGATAAATTTCAGCCAATGTTAAAAGATATCACGGAAACATTATTTAAAGATTCAATTTATAATTATAATAACGCGGACAATCAAGTAATTAAAAATTCATATAAACGATTAGCTGTTTATTATTTAATTCCTTTGGTTATTCTTGATTCCGCGAATAGTGAAAAGATTAAATTAAATCCAGGTGATTTTAAAACTTACGCGAAATATTTAGAAGCTGAGGAAAATCAAAATAAAAAATCAAGCCAAACTAAATTAGATTTTTCTTTGCAATCAAAAAATTATAATGGAATAGAATTAAGTAATGAGATATATGATTTAGCCAAAGCTGAGCTTGATTTGATTAGTAATGCGGAAGAGATTTCATTTTCTCCATTATTCACTCCGTTAAGACCATATTTAGAAAATGATTATTCACAATTTAAACCGCGTTCTCATTACACAAAAAATAATATTTTAAAAAGTTATTTTATAGCAATGATGTGGTATGGCAGGATGGGTTTTTCTTTGGACAGCGCTGAATTAACAAGGGACGCTATTATAATAACGGGACAGATTAATAATTTAGAAACTGATAACAATAAAAAAGTTTCAGAGATTTGGACGGATATGGCAGTCGCAATAGAATTTTTCGTGGGAGAAGTTGACGATTTAACGCCTTATCAATATACAGATTTGATTAAGGAAAAATATGGAGATGACATAACTAACAAAGAATTAGCGGATGAAAAAATATTAAACGATTTTATAAATTCTGCGATAACAGAATTGCCTAAACCAAAAATAGTTTCTGAGGTGGTTTGGTTATATGATGATGGAGGAAAAAGAGATGAATTATTAAAAAAGTTAATGCAGTTTAGATTTATGGGGCAAAGATTTACTCCTGACGCTTATATTCTTAATCAATTAACACAGGGAGTCGGAGCTCCAGATCCGGAAACAGGACAAAATTTGCCGTCAATGACGACAGCTTTAATGCCTATTTCTGTGTTAAATCCAGAAAATAAAATTGTAAAAAAATATATAGATGAATGGGTTGTTTCTAGCGCGCCAAATTCTGACAAAGTGATTTTAAAATATTTAAACAAAATGAATAATGAATTTTCAGGATTGGATAATTCTGTCTGGACGCAAAATATTTATTGGAATTGGCTGAATTCTTACAGATCATTGTTGTCTGATTATGGAGAGGGCTATCCATATTTTATGACAACAGAATTTTGGCAAAAGAAAAATTTAGGAACGGTTTTAGGATCATACGCGGAATTAAAGCACGACACATTGCTTTACGCGAAACAGTCCTATGCTGAAATGGGTGGCGGCGGTTCAGACCCAAAAGAATTTCCTCCTGTTCCAAAAGGATATGTTGAGCCTGATTTAATTTTTTGGACTCGCATAATCGCGTTGGCTGAGATGACAGAAAATGGATTAAAAGAAAGAAATATTATGCCAGAATATTTTGAATATAAATATAAAGAATTTATTAAAACCAGCAAATTTTTTAGAAATATTGTTGAGAAAGAATTAAAAAATGAAATAATCAGCGAGGATGATTTTGAAAAACTCAGGGTTATTAGTTCTGCGTTTGAGCGGATTGTTACACCAATATCTGGCGAGTCAACAATAAAAGAAAAAAGAGCCGGGATTATCGCTGATATTCATACTGACGCAGTTAAAGGAAAAATATTATATGAAGCAACAGGCAAGCCGTATATAATTTATGTGGCAGTCAAAGACGCTAATGGCTCTCGTTTAACTCGCGGTTTGGTTTTTAATCATTATGAATTTACAGATAATCTTGATGAACGATTGGCTGACGAAGATTGGCAGGCCAAAGTTTATGATAATCAAGGAGACTTGCCTGAAGCTGATAAATGGAGCAGGGAATTAATAAAATAGCAATGAAAAATTTATTTAAAAAAGTAGTATATTTTATATTAAGCCTATCTTTGATAGGCTTAATTATTATTGGCGTATTTGAGCCACTGTTGAACAAAAAAAATAATATTAGTGAAAAAAATATTATTGATTATCATCAAGCAAAGCCTAATAATTTAGAATTTTACCAAACTGTTTATAAATTTAAGAAAAAAAGAATTGATTTTAGCAATAAAATAGTTATTAGCGGAGTCGCGCCACATCATTTATTAGCGGGAGATTTATTAGCCGAGTTTTACAGCAATTTAGAATCGCAAAATTTTGACACAATAATTTTACTTAGTCCTAATCATTTTAAAGCGGGAAAAGGAAAAATTATCAGCTCAAATTATGATTGGCAAACTCCGTTTGGAATATTAAAAAGCGATAATAAAATTTTAAAGCAATTAGCCAAAGAAGATAAAGAAATAAGAATAGAAGAAAATATTTTTCAAAAAGAGCATGGAATAAACAGCCATGTGTCTTTTATTAAAAAAACTTTTCCGCAAGCTAAATTTATTCCATTGGTTTTAAGTCCAGATATAAGAGAAGAAAGCGCGATAAAATTGGCAAAATTAATATATAAAATAAATAAATATAAAAAAATTTTGCTTTTGGCAAGCGTTGATTTTTCTCATTACAAAAATAGTAAAATAGCCCAAAAAAATGACAAAATTAGCATTGGCGCTATTAGCAATTTAGATTTTAATCAAGTTTATAATCTTGATATAGATTCGCCTGCTTCAATATATACTTTAATGAAGTATAGTAAATTAATAGAAGGAAATTTTGATATTTTGAATAATTCAAATTCTGCGATATTATCTGGCAATCCCGATATAAAAAATACTACAAGTTATGTAACTGGATTTTTTGTAAAAAATAAGAAAAAAGAAAATAGGATAATCAAAATGTTATTTTTCGGTGATTTTATGTTAGACAGATATATTAAAAAACATTTTGTTAATAACGATTATGGCAAAATATTTGAAAATGTTTTAAAAGATGATAAAAATTTTTTTAACAATTTTGATATTATTGGAGCAAATTTAGAGGGAACAATCACAAATTATGGAAAACATTATCCACCAGAGTTGCCTTATGATTTTGCTTTTTTGCCAGAAGCCATAGGCGAATTTAAAAAATATAATTTTAATTATTTTAATTTAGCTAATAATCATATTTTAGACCAAGGCAATCGCGGCGTAGAAGAGACAAAAGCAAATTTGGATTTGCTTAATTTTTATTATTCAGGCTGTAAAGACAAAAATATAAATAAAGATTGCAGTTTTACAATAATTAAAGTAGGCGATAAAAAAATTGGTTTAGCTGGATTTAATATGGTGTATGGCAAATTTGATAAAGATAAGGCGTCTAAAATAATAAATGATTTATCCGATATAGTTGATTTTGTGGTTATAAATATTCATTGGGGAATTGAATATCAGCATAAATTTACTAAAATTCAACAAACAACAGCGCATAATTTAATTGACGCTGGAGCTGATGTAATTATTGGGCATCATTCGCATGTGGTTCAAGGAATTGAAATTTATAAAAAAAAGAAAATATTTTATTCTCTTGGAAATTTTATTTTTGATCAATACGAACCTTACTTTCTTTCAGATAATAGCGAGGGATTGGCAGTAGAAATAATTATAGAAAATAATCAAGCGGATTATAAATTACTGCCTTTTAAGTTTAAAAATTGGCAAATAGAATTTATGGACTGGCAAGATAGAGAAAATTTTTTGGATAATATAGACAAATGGTCAAAAATCAAGTAAGATTAAAATAATGAAATTATTTATTTTATGCCAGTGATAAATTGCAAAAAAATAATAGGTATGACTGTTGAAACAAAGTCAGGCGAGCAATTAGGAAAGGTTTTTGATTTTGAAGTAGAAATTGAATCGCAAAATATTTTAAAATATTATGTGAAAAGCAGTAATATTTTAGAAGAATTTTTTAAAAAAGAATTAATTATTCATCGCAATCAAATTATATCAATAAGCAATAAAAAAATAATAGTTAAAGACGGGATTGTTCATGAAAAAAGCCAGATGGCAAACCAGCCAGTAACGGTATAAATAAAAATCCTTGCCAATCAGCAAGAATCTTAACATTAAGTTTATATCGCAATGTTTTAAAATTTTCTGTTTTTACCAACTATAATATTTAATTTTTGCGAAGATATCTCCACATCTAAAAATGTTTTAACAATATTATCATTTTCACAATTTATAATTAATGGTTTTCCATTTTTGCTGTTTATTTTTATTTTTTTAACGGGAATTATGCTCACATCCTTGATTTTATCAGGATTATTTTTTATAATTATTTTTAAGACTTTGCTAATTAAATTTTGTTTTGTGGGTTTTATCACTAAATCCAACAATCCGTCGTTAGGATTAAAATAATTATCAATATTTTGATTTAGCTTAAACATTTTTTTAATTTCATTTTTGTTTGCCAGATTATAAATATAAATTTGACCTTGTTTTTTTAATAAATTTATTTTATATTCGTTTTCACAAATAATTTCAGCGTTTTTCGCGTTTATCATTAAATTTGAAAGATAATATTTGTTATTTATTTTTATTAAGTCTAAATTTTGAACGCGTCGTTGGCTTAATATATCACAAGCCAAACTTCCCTCTGGGATGCCTAAGGTTTTTGCGATTTTATTTTTTTTCCCAATAGGAATAATTCCAACAGTGATTTTTTCTGTTGCGGCGATATTTATTATTTTATCAACAGTTTTATCATTACCGACAGCTATGATTGTTTTTGCTCCTTTTTTAATATTGTCTAATATTAGTTTTTCCGGATTTATCAGCATTGAGGCTCTTTCTATTTTTCCGTTAATTCCTAAATCAACAGCGCGATTTTCTATGCGATGTAGAATCTTTTGATATTTGTTATCACTCAAAAAGGAGTCGTAAAAATAATAATACATAATGAAAAATTATAAAACAGTTATTTTTAAATATTATTTTCCTCGGCTTTTTGAGATTTTTCTTTCATACCAATTTTTTCTTTTCCTGAAATTTCAGACATTTTTATTGAGCCGTTTATTTGGGCGCCAGGTTCAGTTGAAAGAATTTTCGTTTCTATGTCGCCGTCTATTCTTGCTGTTTCCGTTAATTCTAAGCTTTTATTAGCCTTAATATTTCCTTTGATTTTTCCAGAAATCATTATTCTGTTAGCTTGGGCATCTGCTTTGATTTTAGCGTTTTCTCCAATAATTAAATCAGTTCCAACTTTTAGCGATCCTTCCATTTCTCCGTCAATTTGCATTCCTCCGTCTGTTTGAAAATTTCCCTTAACCTTTACAGAGTGTCCAATAATTGTTTCTACACTTTTTTCGTCTATTTGTTGATTTTTAAACATAGATTTAGTATTATTAAAAAGTAAATTAATTATTTTTATTTTAACTAAATATTTAAAAGATGTCAAAATTTTTTTAATTTTTTTATCAGTCTCCATAGTTTAGTGGATAAAACAAAGACCTCCTACTTGCCCGCCTTTGGAGGGAGTCTTAGACGCAGGCCTGTCCCTCACTTTTTATATTTCATTAAGATAAGATTGATATTTAACTTTTAAATAATTTAAGTTTCCGTAGTTCAACGGATAGAACAGGGACCTCCTAAGTCTCAAATACAGGTTCGATTCCTGTCGGAAACACATATTTTTAATGAATAGAAAGTGAGGGATAAAATTTTTGCTGGAGACACTAACAATCAATTATCAATTACGAATTATCAATTACGAATTACGAATTAACGGATTATGAATTAAGTATCAAGTATTAAGTATTGAGCAGATAAGAATTAAATGGTAAAATAAAAGTATTAAGTATTCACCTTGTGAAATCTTTTGCCTTTGGCAAAAGAAAATTAAAATTTTATTATGGTTTTGATTTTTGATTTTTGAATTTTATTTCTGTGTATAAGTTTTGTAAAAAATTTTTACACTTTTTTTATTTTGTGTTATAATTTTAAAAATAATTTTTTTAAATAATTATAATATTAAATTTTATGTTTGATAAAAATTCTTCTTTTCAACCATCTGATAAACAGGATGATCTGCCTAAAATTCCTGCTCAGCCAGCAGACCAAAAAATGGACAATGATAAAAAAGAGCAGGTAGTTGAAGACATTTTTTCGTCAGAAAATAATGAAGCAAAAACAGGAGTTATAACCGAAGAACAGAAAAAAATGGCTGCTAAAGTTTTATCTCCTGATATAAGAGATGATAATGATTATCCGGCTGATAATAATATTAAAAGTCCAAACGCGGCAAAAGACAAATTGCCGAATAAATCAAATAGCAAAATGCTATTTATCATGTTTATTCTATTTGTTATATTATTTTTATCTATTACAGCTATTTGGTATTATATAAATTATATTCAGAATGGAGCAAACGATGTTGATAATATTAGCGAAAACGTTATTTTAAATAAAAATCAAAATGATAATTTTAATATAAATACCAATAAAAAAAATTTAGTTGATAAAAAAGGGGCAGAGAATAAAAATCAGAATATTAACAAAAATACAAATTCGGCAAACAATGATTCTGATTTTGACGGGTTATCAGATAAAGAAGAAAAAGAATTAGGAACTAATATTTATATGGCAGATACAGATGGGGACGGCTTATTAGACAAAGAAGAAGTCAGAATATATTTAACAGATCCTTTAGTTGCTGATACGGATAAAGACGGCTACATAGATGGCGAAGAAGTTAAAAGCGGTTATAACCCAAATGGGGATGGAAAACTTTTATTACCTTAAATGATTAAAACAAAAGAATAAAAATTATTTTTGTATGTTTTTTAAATTTAAAAAACAAAAAAAAGAGGAAAAAAATAATCAAGAAAATAGTCCCGAGCAAAATATTCTTAAGAATGAAAGAGAAATAAATATTCACATAATGCCGAATAAATTTTTGCGTGAAGCAAAGCAAGAATCCAGAGGATTAAGTGTTTTTATTTTTATTTTAATATTTATTGCTGTTGGATGCGCTACTTTGTATTTTTTCCAAGATGACATTTTTCCTAATGGGCTGCCTTTTATCAGCAACAATGTGAATGAAAATAGCGAATTAAATCTTAACACTGATAACAGCAATAAAACAGCAAATGTGAATAACGCGAATACTTTAAATAGAAATTATAATATAAATAATAATTCTAACAATATTAATAACAGCAACAATAATTCTAATGGCAACACAAACACAAACGTAAATACAAACGGCAATGTTAATATTAATAAACCCGTTGTTTCTATAGCTTCAGATAAAGATAAAGATATGCTAACTGACCAGGAAGAAGCGCTTTACCAATCTAATCCTAATAATCCAGATACTGATAATGATGGTTTTTTAGATGGGCAGGAGGTTGCGAATTTATATAGTCCACTGACGGGGGAGGCGATGTTATTGGAATATTCAGGCATGACAAAAAATTATATTAATAGCACTTATAGTTATTCAATTATTTATCCGATATCTTGGAAAGTTGTTTCTTTGGCGGGCGGTGATAAAGAAATAGCATTTGTTTCTGAAAACAAAGAGTTTATTAAAATTATTATTATAGACAATCAGCAAGGCTTGAACGCTGAACAATGGTATTTAGAACAAATTCCTTCTAATATGGCATATAAGGTAGAAAGATTATGGGTTAATAATTTTATGGGAGTCAAAAGTTTAGACGGAATGCATTTTTATTTAACGCCTATATCAGGAAGGAAAAATTTTATTTATTCTGTTTCATATATAGTAGGAAGCCATATGAATATTACTTACCCGTCTACTTTTAAAATGATAGTAAGGAGCTTTGATATAGATTCAAACAGAAAAGAAAACTAAATTAGAAATAATAGATTTTTATGATCTATTGCGATGTTAGCCAAGAAGTCGGCAAAAAAATAAAGGATTGTTTTTTTCAAGATATAGTTAGACATTTTTTTAAAGAATTTGATATAAAAGATGCCGAGATTTCTATTGTCATAGTCAATAAAAATGAAATTAAAAAATTTAACAAAAATTATCGCAAGCAAAATAGAGTTACTGATGTTTTGTCATTTATTTACAATAAGAAGCCATTAGAAGGGGAAATTTTAATTTGTTATGAAAAGGCGCTACAACAAGCAAAAGAAAATAAAATAGATTTAAACCAAGAAATAAAATTATTATTAGTTCATTCATTGCTTCATTTAATCGGGTATGATCATAAAAATATTAAAGAAGCGAATAAAATGAAAAAAATGGAAAATAAAATATTAAGTGTAATCTAAAATATGGCTATATTGTTATATGGTTATATGGCTTTAAGTTATTATGAATAAGAAGAATTTTTTACAACTTAATGATATCAATAGTTATAAAGTTAGTTTTAATTTATCAAATTATATCTGGAATATTATAATAAAATGGGATTATTTTTTTAAAGATACAGTTGGCAAACAATTTGTTAGATCAATAGATTCTATCTCTGCTAACATTGCTGAAGGGTTTGGCAGATATAGTAAAAAGGATAAAATAAAATTTTATAGATATGCCAGAGGTTCAGCCTATGAATGTTTAGATTGGTTGGAAAAAATAAAAATAAGAGAACTTATAAAAAACGAACAATATGATTATATTTTTAAAATCCTCAAATCTTTGCCGAAAGAAATAAATTATTTGATAAGTTATACCAATTCAAAATTAACCATATAACCATATAACAATATAACCTTTAACTTTATTTAATTCACGATTTGTAATTACAGTTAATTTGTTAATTCCTAATCCATAATTTTTAACCCATAATTATGTTTTTTAATTTTAAAAGAGCTGTTAAAAGTTTTATTTACGCTTTTCGCGGATTAAAAAGCGCGTGGAAAAGTGAGCAGAATTTTCGTTTTCATTCAATGGCGGCTATTTTAGTTTTGTTAATGGCTGTTATTTTGCGCGTAGAAAGAACAGATTTTATTATTCTTATTTTGCTTATAGGATTAGTTTTAGTATTAGAGCTTGTTAATACTATTTTTGAAAGATTAATTGATATTCTAAAGCCAAGGATTCATGAATATTCAAAAGAAATTAAAAATATTTCTTCATCTATTGTTTTATTAGCGGCATTTATCAGCGTCATTATAGGAATAATTATTTTTTACCCTTATTTAATAAAAGTTAAATTTTAATATGAATTCAACAAACAACAGAAAAAAAATAATATCCATTATAACTTTTTTTATATTCGCGATTTTATTTTCTATTTGCGCGTACAATCTAAAAATCTCTTCAGCTTCCATAGAATGCTGCCATCATGAATGTAATTTAACAGATCCAAAAAAATGTGTTGGAAATACAGTTTATGAATGCCAGCTTGACTGCGACGCTGATCTTTATCAAGATTGGTGCGAAGTAGAAGATTGTTCAGCAACAGGACAAACATGCGTTGATGGCGTTTGCGTTTCTTCGTCATTAACCTGTTCTGACAATACTTCTTATAACGCTTGCTCAATTAATACAGGAGCTCCATGGTATTGCAACAGTTCAGGCAGTTTAGTAGAAAACTGTGGAACCTGTGGTTGCGCTGGCTCATGGGTCTGCGGACCAAGCAATACTTTCTGCTGTGATAATCAATGCAATAGTTCCTGCTCTCCGTCTGGCTGCACAGTCGCTTATGATCCAGACTGCGCCTGCCAAGATAATAATTCCTGC
Organism: Patescibacteria group bacterium; assembly: GCA_034660655.1. Classification (NCBI taxonomy): domain Bacteria; species Patescibacteria group bacterium. Next base: position 11,550 of record JAYEJU010000043.1, read on the forward strand.
TGCGGGATAGGATGTAATAACGCGAATGACAATGATTGCCCTCTTGCAGATAATATTGACCCCTTTGTTTCTTCTTTTACCGCCTTGAACAATGTAAATGATGTTGATATTGGCTGGAATGTTTCAGATTCCGGAGGCTCACATTTAGACAGAATAGAAATTTGGCGAGCCACAGACAATGGAGGAATCCCAGTGGCTTGGGCAGAAGTAGGAAG